>JAMOBD010000001.1 GCA_039908345.1 Magnetospirillum sp. WYHS-4 | reverse complement strand
GCCGGCGGAGCCGCCGGCTCCCGCTCCCGCTGCCACGCCGCCGGCCGTGCCGACCATGACCCCCCAGGTCAACGTCACGCCTCCGGCTCCCACCCCCGCGCCGGCCCCGATTCGGCGCTGACGGCACCTAGTGGCGCGCTTCACCTTAAGTGAAGGGGGCCACCCAGCCCGAGCGGCGTTTGAGCCAGCCGGAGGCGAAGGCCTCGCGTCGAATCTAGTGGCATCCGTCATTATAGATGACGGGTGCCACTAGTCGTTGCACATCTCGATGCGGACCTCGTGGGCTTCGTCACGGCCGACCAGGCTATCCGCCGCCCGGCCGGCCACCAGCAGGGGCAAGGTTTTAAGAACCCGGTCCGCCAGATCCTTGAGATCGAGGGAAAAGAGATGGCCTTGCCAGGGGGTGACGTCCTCGGGGCCGGCTCGGCGCAGGGTCGCCTCGTAGACGTGGCTGCGGCCGAACAACTTCCTGGGGCCCAGGAATTTGGCCAGGCGGACAGTCCAGAGAACCTGGGCCGGCAGCGGTTCGCGCAGGTCGATGTCGACGGCCAGATCTTCCGACCGGCCGTCGCCCGCCGGCGCCCGCCACGGTGCCACCTCGAAGCCCATGCCGGCCAGCCCTTCCGCCAGGCGGCGGCAGGGCTTGGCCTCCTTGGCGCCGAAGTAGACGCGGGTGTAGGGACCGGAACAACGCATGGCCGGAGGTTACGCAATGACCAGCCCCCGGGCAACCGTCATCCAGAATCCGGTGAATCGGGGTTCCACAGCGGAACTAGGGAGTTTTACCGGATTGCAATATTCCAGAATTCTAATAATTCAAAATGAGCCGCCGCCAATTGAAAGGGAGAAGGACATGACCGCCATGGTTCGCGATTCCAAGGATTTGATGTTGACGATCATCGGCGTGCCCGCCCTGGCCGTGGCTGCGACCCTGGTTGGGGCCTCGCTCTTCGGGTGGGGGATCATCGTGCTGAGTTGGTTCGGCCTGATGCGCTGACGCCGTCCGCGCTCTCGGTTGCCGCCCGCCGCCGGGGCTTGGCCAAGCGGCCAAGCCCTCATATCGCAAACGGAAAGGGCGCCCGGTTGAATCCGGACGCCCACGCGAGTGCTGGCGAAGTGCCGCCTTACTTGATTCCGAAGCTCTTGAACTTCTTGTTGAACTTCGCGAGCTGACCGCCGCTGTCCATCAGGCGATGCACGCCGGTCCAGGCGGGGTGGCTCTTGGAATCGATGTCCAGCTTCATGGTGTCGCCCGGCTTGCCCCAGGTCGAACGGGTGGTGAAAGTGGTCCCATCGGTCATCACGCAGGTGATGTCGTGATAATCGGGGTGGATATCCTGTTTCATGGCTTTGCTCCGGCAACGAAGGGGCCCTATATAGCGAAGCGGCCCCCGCGGTTCAAGCCTCCATTCGCGGGACAGGGAAATGGAAGGACCGATGATCCCATGACTTTGGACGACAGCACCTTCGAGGCCAAGGCCGATGCCACCCTCAATCGCTTGCAGGACGCCATCGAGGAAGCCCTTGGCGACGTCCTGGAGGCGGACCTGCAGGCCGGCATCCTGATCGTCGACCTGGACGTCGGCGGTCAGTACGTGATCAACAAGCACCGTCCCAACCGGCAGATATGGATGTCGTCGCCGAAGAGCGGGGCCAGCCATTTTCAATTCGACACAGCCATCGGCGCCTGGGTCTCGACCCGGGGGACGGCCCGTCTCGAAGAGATGCTGGCGACGGAACTGTCCGCCCTTACCGGCCGGGACTTCGCTCTGCCTTGATCAGGGGTACCCGCGCCGCCACAGACTGAGGACCACGACGATCCCCATCAGAATGGCACCGCCGATATAGGGCCAGTCGGGGCCCAGGTGGGCGAACATCACGCCCGCCCAGGCCGGCCCGGCGACGCGGGCCAGGGTGGAGGCAGAGCGGCTGACCCCCATCACCATGCCCTGGTCCTCGGGCCCCACCTGCAGCGACACCAGGCTGGACAGGGATGGGTTCATGATGCTGAAGCCGCAGGCCAGCACCGCCATGGCGACGACCAACACCGGTACGGTGCCGGCCAAGGGCAGGGTGGCGAGGCCGGCGGCCAGGGCGGCGCCGCCGGCGGTGACCAGACGCGCCTCGCCGTAGCGCCGGGCCAGGCGCCCGATCAGGCCGCCTTGGATCACCGCACCGATCAGGCCGACGCTGGCGAACAGGTAGCCGTTCTGCTCCGGCCCCCAGCCGAACAGCCGCCAGGACCACATGGCGAAGGTGGTCTCCATCCCTGCGAAGACGAAGGTGGAAATGAAAATGAGTGCGATGGAGAAACCGACGCCCGGCCGGGCCAGGGCCTCGCGGAACTGGGCCCAGCGGCCCAGGCGGGCCTTGGCGACGGCGCGACGGCGGATATCGTCGGACAGGGACTCCTTGAGCAGGATGACGGTCAACACCAAGGCCAGCGCCGACAGGGCCGCGGCCGACAGGGCCGGTGTCCGGTAATCGGCGTTAAGCGGATCGGCCCCTGCGAGCAGGCCTCCGATGGCCGGGCCGGCGATGAAGCCAAGACCGAAGGCGGCCCCGATCACCCCCATGCCCTTGGCGCGGTTTTCCGGCGTCGTGATGTCGGCGGCATAGGCGAAAGCGGTCGAGATGTTGCCGGCCATCACGCCCCCCAGGGCGCGGGCGGCGATCAGGCCCCAGAGGGTATCGGCGAATCCCAGCCAGACGTAGGCCAGAGCGGTCCCGGCCAGGGTGACCACCAATACCGGCCGCCGCCCCAGGCGGTCGCTCAGCCGGCCCCAGAAGGGAGCCGCCAGAAATTGGGTGAGGGAATAGGTGGCCATCACCAAGCCGACCACATCCGGGGAGGCCTGATGGTGTTCGGCATAGAAGGGGAGAAGGGGGATGATGATCCCGAACCCCACCAGGTCGATGAACACGATAAGGAACAGGACCGGCATGGGTTCCGTGCGGGACAGGAAAACCGAAGTGGGCGGCAGAGTGGCGCCTCGCCCCCGGCGTTGTCAACCCGAAGGGGTTTTCGAGCCAGGGCATGTGAATGAGTTGGTGACAGGAAGGTAAAGTTCTGAATCGATGGACGGCCTCCGATTCGGCAGGGGAGTTCACCATGGAGATGAACGGGTGGATTACCGAGGGCGTTGGTTTTCTTGAACACTTTCGTGATCTTCCAGACCCTCGACAAGCGGGCAAGGTGGTGTATCCGCTGGACGAGGTTCTGCTGCTCTGCCTGTTGGCGGTGCTGGCAGGGGCGGAAACCTTCACCGATATCGCGCGGTTCGGCACGAAGAAGCTGGAACTGTTGCGGCGCTTCCTGCCCTTTCGCGACGGGACGCCGGCCCACGACCATCTGGACGACATCTTCGCGACGCTGGACGCGGAGAAGTTCCAGCAGTGCTTCGTCGCCTGGGTTGGAGCGCGAACCGGCGTGCCGGCTGATGTGATCGCCATCGACGGCAAGACGGCGCGGGGTTCCGGCCGGAAGAAGGAGGGCAAGGCGGCCATGTATTTTCCGGACTGCGCGGATCGCGAGGGCGCGCCGATGCTTTACTTCCGGTGACGCCGAGCCGGATGTCCTATCCGCTGTCCCCTTCCCCCCATAGCCGCGTGCAATTTCGCCCCGCCTGCTTGGCGGCATACATGGCGGCATCGGCGTGCTCGACGGCGGCCTGCACGGTTTCCTGCGGGTTCAGTTCGGCGATGCCGAAGGACGCCGTCACCTTCAGCACCGGGCCCCGGTCCAGGGGCACCGCATGGCGGGCGAGACCCCGGCGCAGGCGTTCGACGATGCGCTTGGCCTGGTCGGGCAGGGTGTTGGGCAGCAGCAGAAGGAATTCCTCGCCGCCGTAGCGGTAGAGTTGGTCGTACTTGCGCAGGTGGTTTTGCAGGAACCGCGCGGCGGCCTGCAGCACCACATCGCCCGCCTGGTGGCCGTGGGTGTCGTTGACCGCCTTGAAACGGTCCAGGTCCGCCATGACCACGCAACCGGTATCGCCCGTGCGGCGGATGCGTTCCAGTTCCTGTTCCAGGCGCGGCAGCATGGCGTAGCGGTTGGCGATGCCGGTCAAAGGATCGAAATAGCGCAGCATCTCGCGTGGCTGGACGAACATGGCGCGCAGCGTGCGCTTGAATTCGTCCACGGCGCCGGCGAAGCGGCGGTAGTCCGCGGGCTTGATATCCTTGCCCTTGTCTACCGCCTTGGCCAGGCGCCGGGCTTCCTTGTGCAACGCCCGGTGCAAGCGGCCTACCTCGCCGAACAGGGGATGGAGCTTCAGGTAGGCGTTGGCCCCCCGGTAGTACCAGCGCCCGAATTCGCCTTGCAGGTGCCCGTCCTCGCGCAATTCGCCCTTGCCGGGGTCCTTGCGGCAGACCAGCATTTCCTGGAAGCGGCCCAGCCAGCGCCGGTGGGCGTCCAGGGCGGCTTCCAGTTCGGAAACCACCTCGCGGGCTTCGGCGAAGGTCAATTGCAGGAAAGGGACATCCTCGGGACGCATGGCACCTCGCGATCATCTCCCGAGAATGCAGGATTTTCACGCCGGATCAAGGGGGCCCGTCGCGCCTTGCCGGACAGGCGAAGGGCCAGACCAGCCGCGTTCCCGCCGGCACCGGAGCGCCGTCCGGTCCGCGGTAGGGCAGGACGACGATCCGTTCCGCTTCCGGGAAGGCGAGAACGGCATCGCTGTCCAGCGCCTTGCCGAAATAGATCGCCAGGGGGTCGATGAACCGTCCGCCCACCGGGATCGCGGAACGGCCGGTCGTCGAGTATTCGGCGGTCGGACCCAGGTAGACGGTCAGGTGCAGGTGGGCGTAGCCCTGGGCGCCATAGTGCCCGCCGACCGTACCGGTCCGGCCGCAGGCCCCGATCGGCTGGCCAGCCGTCACCTTGGCGCCGATTTCCAGTTCCGGCATGTCCGCCAGATGCTGGTATGCGGAATATAGCCAGACCGGATGGCCGGTGTCCTCGGGCCGGTGCCGGAAGACCACGCGGTTGCCCACCATCCGTCCGCCCGCCACCTTGTGGACCAGGGTGCCGTCCGCGATGACCAGCAGCGGCGCACCTTCCTCGGGACAGGAGATGTCCATGCCGCTGTGCAGGCCGCCATAGGCCTGGAAAGGTCTGCGGCTACCGTCGTAGCGGGTCTCCGAACCGAAGGGGGAGGATATCTCGGGACAGGCGGCCTCGCGCGGATAGACCGCCTTCAGCCCGGTGGCGACCAGCCCCCGTTCGCGCAGCGTTTCGGGCGGCGCCCCGGGCGAAAACGGCGATCCGCCTTCGTCCCCGGACGCCGCCAGGGCCGGCGGGGCCAGTAGGAGCAGAACCGGCCAGCAACGCAGGAGGCTCATTCCCATGGCACCTCGCGATCGTCTCCCGAGGATGCCAAATTTTCGCGTCGGATCAAAGGGGTTCCGCTCCTCTCGAGGAAACGTTTGCGTCCCGAACGATTTTCCGGTTTTCTCGGGCATCCGCCCCGCTCGACGAGGAATAAGCCCGTGAACGTGATCGCCAAGCCCGACACCCCGACCCGGCAGCTGATGTCCGGCAACGAGGCCATCGCCCGTGCCGTCTGGGAGGCCGGCTGCCGCGTCGCCGCCGCCTATCCCGGCACGCCGTCGACCGAAATCCTGGAGAACCTCGCCCGCTACAAGGACATCCACGCCAACTGGGCGACCAACGAGAAAACCTCGCTGGAGATCGTCATCGGCGCCTCGGTGGCGGGCAGCCGGGCTTTCTCGGCCATGAAGCACGTGGGCATGAACGTGGCTTCCGACGCCCTGATGAGCCAGACCCTGGCCGGGGTGGGCGGCGGGCTGGTGATCGCCATCGCCGACGACGTGGGGCTGTCGTCTTCCCAGAACGAACAGGATTCCCGGTTCTGGGGCCGCTTCGGCCATCTGCCGATCCTGGAACCTTCCGATTCCCAGGAAGCCTACGAGATGGTCAAGGCGGCCTTCGATCTGTCGGAACGTTTCGAATGCCCGGTCATCGTCCGCCTCACCACCCGCATCTGCCACGTCAAGGGGCTGGTGACCGTCGGCGCCCGCGAGGAGCGGCCGTCGCAAGGTTTCCGCCACGATTCGGCGCGCTGGGTCCTGGTGCCGGCCAATGCCAAGCGCCGTCTGGCGGCCCAGTTCGAACGCGACGCCAGGCTTTTGGCCCTGGCCGAGGACAGTCCGTTCAATCGCGTCGATGAGGGCAAGGACAAGCGCATCGGCTTCGTCGCCTCGGGCCCGGCCTACATGCACGTCAAGGAAGCCTTCCCCGACGCGCCCGTCCTCAAGCTGGGCCTCACCTGTCCGGTGCCGGTGGAAACCGTCCGCGCCTTCGCCGGGACGGTGAAGGCCCTGGTGGTGGCCGAGGAAACCGAGCCGCTGGTGGAAAGGGACCTGAAGGCCGCCGGCATCGCCTGTCACGGCAAGGACATCCTGCCCCGGTCCGGCGAACTGTCGCCCGCCATCCTGCTGCCGGCCGTCAAGGCCCTGCTGGGCGAGCCCTGGGAGCCCCAGGCGACGCTGCAGCCCCAGGTCTTTCCGCGCCCGCCCACCATGTGCGTGGGCTGCCCGCACCTGCCCGCCTACTACTGCCTGTCGCGCCTGCGCCGCCAGGTCAACATCGCGGGCGACATCGGCTGCTACACCCTGGGCGCCGGCCAACCCTGGAACGCCCTGGACACCACCACCTGCATGGGCGCTTCCATGGGCATGGCGCTCGGCATGGACCTGGGCCGGGCGGAAGCCGACAAGGACAAGGCGGTCATCGGCGTGATCGGCGATTCGACCTTCCTGCACATGGGCATGCAGGGCCTGATCGACATCGCCTACAACAAGGGCAACGTCACCATCCTGATCCTCGACAATTCGGCGGCCGGCATGACCGGCGGCCAGGATCACGCGGGGACCGGCCGCGATGCCGGCGGCCAGGACGCGCCGCGGGTCGACTTCCGCAAGCTGGTGGAGGCCTTGGGCGTCAAGGCGGAACGCATCCATGTCGTCGACCCCTACGAGATGCCGACCCTCTACAAGCATCTGAGAGAGGAAATCGCGATCCCCGAGCCTTCGGTCATCATCACCCAGCGGCCCTGTGTGCTGATCGACCGCTTCCACCGCGATCCGCCCTTCAAGGTGGTCGAGGAAACCTGCACCGGCTGCAGCAACTGCCTGAACGTGGGCTGCCCGGCCATCCATGTCACCCGGCGGGCCAGCGAGACCAGGCCGAGCGGCAAGGTGGTCGAGAAGTCCTGGGTGCGCATCGATACCGCGGCCTGCACCGGCTGCGGGCTTTGTCCCAAGACCTGCGGGCCCAAGGCCATCCTGCCGGCCCGCGAATCCTTGGAGTCCTGAGCCATGGCGAAACGGAAGGCTACGGAAACCGTCACCAACATCCTGGTCTGCGGCATCGGCGGCCAGGGCGTGATGACCGCGTCCGAGGTCCTGGCCCAGGCGGCGCTGCGCTTGGGCTACGACGTCAAGAAGACCGAGGTCGCCGGCATGGCCCAGCGGGGTGGGGTGGTGACCTCGCATGTGCGCTTCGGGCCCAAGGTGCTGTCGCCCGCCATCCCGGCCGGCGAAGCCGACCTGCTGGTGGGGTTCGAGCCCGCCGAGGCGCTACGCTGGTGCGGCCAGTTGCGCCCGACCGGCATCGCCATGGTCAACGTGACCCGCCAGGTGCCGCCGGTGGTCAACCTGGGCCTGTTCGACTACCCGGCCGCCCCGGTGGCCGAAATGCGCGAAGCCGGCATCGCGGTCTACGACTTCGACGCCGGGGCCATCGCCCGCGACCTGGGCGAGACGCGCATGGTCAACACCGTCATGCTGGGGGCGATTGCCGACCACCTGCCGTTTCCGGCCGGCGCCCTGAAGGACATCATCGTGGAACGGTTCCGGGAACGCAAACCCGCCCTGGCCGATTTGAACGAACGAGCCTTCGAGGCCGGCCGCCAGGCGGCGGCCAAGGCCAAGGGGTGAACTCAGGCCCAGACATCGACCAGCCGACCGCGGAAACCGTAGGCGTTTCGTTGCGGGGCGTAGCCCAGTAGATTCGTTTCGGGACTATTCCGCCGATGGCGGACGGCGGAGCCGGACGACGTCCCATCGGCGGCAGCCGTCTGCTTGGCGGCGGGCTTGGCCGCAACCGCGGGAAACGGCGCGGGCTTAGGTTGAACTGGACCGACCATCGCGATTCGCCATCCTTTCGAATCGCCATCATGGTCCTACCGGAACGTTTCGGCAGTGACCCCCGCCACGGGGCTTGTGACCGTGGACACAATCCCTTAGCCTCCTCGCCATGACCCACCAGCTTGTCTTTCTTTCCCGCAGGGCTTTCGAGGTGCCCGCCGGCCAGGCCGCGATCCGGCCGGGCGACGGCGTCGTCGGCATGAAGTTGCGCCAGATGGCCAAGGATTTCGTGCGCCACTACCTGCTGCCCCTGGAGCCGCTCCCGGCCGAAGGCCTCAAGCTGGTCTACCTGGACCCCGAGGACGATCTGATCGATTGCGGGGGCCCGGTGCGCCTTTCGTTGGGCGATGCGCGCCCGCCCGCCGCCGATACCCGCCCGGCCGTTTTCCGCAACGCCCGCGGCACCTTTCTCGCCGCCGAACAGGCAGCCCGCGCCTACACCATGTCGGAGGCGCAACGCTTCTACAAGGCGGAATGCTTCGTCGACCTCGCCAGCTGCGAGGCGCTGTCCCGCCAGGACCGGAACATTTCGGCCGTCTTCCCCGACTGGCGGGTGGAAGGCATGGGCACGGCCGACGGCATCATGCCCTTGGAACGGGTGCTCAGCGCCTATCAGAAATCCAGGTCGGCGTAATGTCTCGCCGGCGGGGCGCCGGCGATGCTGTCGCGCAGCAGGGTGCGGAAGCTGGGGCGCGACTTGACGCGGGCGTACCAGTCCTTGGCCTCCGGATGGTCGTCCCAGGGCACGTCGCCTAGATAATCGATGCAAGACAGGTGCGCCGCCGCCGCCAGATCGGCCAGCGACAAGGCCTCGCCGGCCAGCCATTTGCGGCGGTCGACCAGGAAGCCGATATAATCCAGGTGGTAGCGGATGTTGGCGTGTCCCGCGCGAATAGCCCGCGAATCGGGCTCCCCCAGCTTCAGGAAGCGCTTGAGGATCTTCTCGCCCACCAGGTTTTCCGTCACCTCGCGATTGAACTTCTGGTCGAACCATGCGGCCAGACGGCGGATTTCCGCCCTTTCCGGCGGCGAGCCGGCGATCAGGACGGGGTCAGGGGCGATCTCCTCCAGATATTCGCAGATCGCGGCGTGATCGGCGAGGGCCGCACCGTCCGGTTCTACCAATACCGGCACCTCGCCGGCCGGGTTGAGGGCAAGAAAGCGCTCGTCGCGGTCCCAGACGTTCTCGACGCGCATTTCGAACTCCAGGCGCTTTTCCTGTAGAACGAGCCGCACTTTGCGGCAGTGGGGCGACAGCCAAAGGTGATGGAGAACGCGCATGATGGGGGTCCGTTGAACAGGGCCGGACTGTAGTTCTCTCGCGCCGGCTTTGCAAGTCTGCATGGAATCCGTTGCCATCCGGTAAACCCCAAAGCATAATCCGGGCAACAACAACCAATACGCCGAAACAGGGCTGGTTCGAGGGAGACTGCGGTTATGTTGCCGCGCTTGACGCGCAAGGCCTTCCGGGACCTTGCGATCTGGATGGTCGGATTCGGCCTGGTGGCCGGAATCGCCTTCCCCTTTTTCGTCATGATGCTGGGCGTCGCCCGCGAGCAGACGCTGACGCCCATGTTCTTCGCCGCGACCCTGGTGGCCGGACTGATGGTGGGGGCGGTGAATTTCGGCTTGGCCCACTTGGTCTTCCGGCCCCGCCTGCGCCTGCTGTCGACCCGCATGCGGACGGTGGAAACGGCGTTGCGCGAAGCCATCTTCACCGGCGACGCCAGCCAGTGCGATACCGAGACCTGCCTGATCCCGGTCGATTCCCACGACGAAATCGGCGAATCGGCGCGCTCCTTCAACGAGCTGGTGGCGACCCTCACGCGGGCCCGCGAGGTGGAAAACGCGGTCCGCACCTTTTCGCGGGCCCTGTCGTCCCACCTGGACTTCAATCCCCTGACCCAGGCGGCGCTCGACATGCTGCTGGAACACACGGGCGCGGCGGCGGGCGCCATTCTAGCGGAAATCGACGGCGACCTGCGCACGGTGGCCAACCATGGCCTCCGCGATACCGAGAGCCTGGCGGGCAGCGATCACGTGCGGCGCGCCCTGCGGCTAGGCGAGTCCCAGCACCTGAAGCTGCCGCCCGACGTTCACGTGGAAGGGGCGCTGACCGATTTCCGCCCGCGCGAGGTCCTGGTGGTACCCATCGAATACAACCAGGTCAACTTCGGGGTGGCGATCCTTGCCACCACCCATACCTTCGCCGCCGACATCGTGCGGCTGCTGGCCCTGTTCGGCCAGGGCATGGGGCTGGCGCTGCACAATTCCATGGCTCACGACCGCCTGCAGCGCTTGGCCGCCATCGATCCCATGACCGGGCTCTACAACCGGCGCTTCGGCCAGACCCGCCTGCGCGAGGAATTCACCCGCGCCATGCGCCAGGGCGGCGACCTGGGGCTCCTGATCTTCGACATCGATCATTTCAAGAAGGTCAACGACACCTACGGCCACCTGGTGGGCGACCGGGTGCTGGTGCGGGTGACCGAAGCGGCGCGCCGCGCCTTCCGCGAGGGGGACATCCTGGTGCGCTACGGCGGCGAGGAATTCTACGCCATCATGCCCGGCGCCTCGTTGAAGGACGTGCGCGAGATCGGCGAACGCCTGCGCCATATCGTCCAGGACACCATCGTCAAGGACGGCGACCAGGAATTGAAGGTGACGATCAGCGTCGGCGTCACCGCCTTCCCGCCCCTGCAGGCCGAGGACGAGGAGGCCCTGGTGCGGCGTGCCGACGAGGCGCTCTATCAAGCCAAGCGCAACGGCCGCAACCAAGTGCAAGTGGGGACCTGAGAAAGGGGACCGCCGGAGAACCGGCCGGCGCGCGTTCCGTTCCGCGTTCCAGGGCGCCAAGGTCCTTGCAATCGCCGTTTGGCCGCGCTATTGCTGCGCGCGGCGAAAGGAGCGGGCGATGGACGCACGCGGACATCACGTCGGACGGATCGCAGGGCGCGGGGATGGTATCCCGGCGGTGGCCGCTTTCTTCGCCAAGACCACCACCACCACGACGAAAACCACGCGCGTCTGACGCGGGCGGCCGTCGCTGGCACGAGTTCAGCAACCCGGTGGCCCGCAGGAGCGATCCGCGGGCCGTCTACGTTTCAGGCAGCCTCCGGATCGCCACCCGGACGGGCCGGAGAGACTGAGGAGAACGAAGACATGGGCTACAAGGTCGCAGTGGTCGGCGCGACGGGCAACGTCGGCCGCGAAATGCTTTCCATCCTCGCCGACCGGAAATTCCCGGTGGACGAGGTGGTGGCGCTGGCGTCCCACCGCTCGGTGGGCAGCGAGGTCTCCTTCGGCGACAACGTGCTGAAGGTCAAGGATCTCGCCAAATTCGACTTCAAGGGGATCGATATCGTGCTGTCCTCGCCGGGGGCCTCGGTTTCCGCGGAGTACAGCCCGCTTGCGGCCAAGGCCGGCGCCGTGGTGGTGGACAACACCTCCCACTTCCGCATGGACCCGGATGTGCCCTTGGTGGTGCCCGAGGTCAATCCGGACGCCATCGCCGGCTACAAGAAGAAGGGCATCATCGCCAATCCCAACTGTTCCACCATCCAGATGGTGGTGGCGCTGAAGCCCCTGCACGACATCGCTCAGATCAAGCGCGTGGTGGTCGCCACCTACCAGTCCACCTCGGGCGCTGGCAAGGATGCCATGGACGAGTTGTTCAACCAGACCCGCGGCATCTACATGAACGATCCGGCCGGTAAGCATCAAAGGAAGTTCACCAAGCAGATCGCCTTCAATTGTATCCCACACATCGACAAGTTCATGGACGACGGGAACACCAAGGAGGAATGGAAGATGGTGGTCGAGACCCAGAAGATTCTCGACCCCGGGATCGCCGTCACCGCCACCTGCGTTCGCGTGCCGGTGTTCGTCGGCCACGCCGAGGTGGTCAACGTCGAGTTCGCCAAGGCGATCTCGCCGGAGGAGGCCCGTGCCGCCCTCAAGGCCGCCAAGGGCGTAAGCTTGGTCGACCATCGCGCGGACGGCGGCTACGTGACCCAGGCCGAATGCGCCGGCGAGGACGCGGTCTACGTCAGCCGCCTGCGCGCCGACCCCACGGTCAAGCACGGCCTCAACCTGTGGGTGGTGGCCGACAACCTACGCAAGGGCGCGGCGCTGAACGCGGTGCAGATCGCCGAGGAGCTGGCGCGTTCCTACCTGTAGGCCCTGGCTGGCGATCCCCCGGCGGTGTATCATGCCGCCGGGGGACGAGGCCGGGCCGGCAAGGGAAGGGCGAGGCGATGGCTGCGGACACCGACAGGCAACTCGATGCGCTGAAAGTCGAAGTCGTGCGCCTGTTCGAATGCATCCAGAAGATCAAGGGCGAACTGGCCTCGATCAAGCATCCCATGGCCCAAGTCGACCATTTCAACACGGTGGCCGACCAGCTCAACGCCATTGTCGGCAGCACCGAGATGGCGACCCAATCGATCATGGAGGCCACCGAGGCCATCCTGACCGGCGTCGCCCAGGCTCAGGAACATCCCGAGTCCGGCGCGCTCAAGCCCGAACTGTTCGGCATCGCCAACGCGGCCAACCGCATCTTCGAATCCTGTGCTTTTCACGACATCACCGGGCAGCGCATCTCGAAGATCGTGCGGACCATGCTCCTGATCGAGGGCACCCTGAACTCCCTGGTGGTGATCATGGGCGAGAACGCCCTGGCCGCCCTGCCCACCAACGTGGTCAAGACCATCGAGCGCGAAGATGTGGACGGCTCGCCCCTGCATGGCCCGGCGCTGGGCAGCGAAGGCATCTCGCAGGACGAGATCGACAAGCTGTTCGGCTGATTCAGCCGATCCGTGCCGACAGGGATTCCACGACGCCCACCAGCCGCTCCAGGTCCCGGGGTTCGGAAAGGCGGTGATCGCCTTCCTTGACCAGATGGATTTCCACGTCCGTGCCGTTCAGGGCCTCGGCGATGCGAAGCGCCGTCCGCCAGGGGACGTCGGGATCCTTCATGCCGTGGATCAATCGCACCGGCACGGTCAAAGGCAGGGGCGAACGCAGCACCAGATGGTTCCGGCCGTCGTGCAGCAGCTTTCGCGTGATCGGCGTCGGCTCGGGCCCGTAGGGGCTCGGCAGGTCGAGGACGCCGTCCCGTTCGATGATCGCCAGCTGCCCGGCCGACAGTTCCAGGGGAATCAGGTCCTCGGTGAAGTCGGGGGCGGCGGCGATACCGACCAGGCCGGCGATCCGGTGCGGCCGCGCCCGCGCCGTCAGCAGCATGATCCAGCCCCCCATGCTGGACCCCACCAGCACCATCGGACCCTCGGTCAGGCGGTCGAGGGCCAACACGGCGTCGGCCGCCCAATCGCCGATGCAGCCGTCCTCGAAGCGCCCCGACGACGCACCGTGGCCCGTATAATCGAAGCGCAGGAAGGCCCGTCCGGTGCGCCGGGCCCAGGCTTCCAGGGCCAGGGCCTTGCCGCCTTCCATGTCCGACTTGAAGCCGGTGAGGAACATTACGCCGGGCGACTTGCCAGGGGTGAAGCGGTAGGCGATAGTCCCTCCGTCGTCCTTGGCGAGCCGGGATGGCGGGGGGGTGTCGAAGGACGGGGCGTCGGTCATCGGCGGGCTGTCCACGGGTGAGGAACGATGAGTCAGGATCGTGACGATAGCATCGACAAGGCGCCGACGGCCACCCCCGGCCGCATGACGGCGACCGTCTTGCAAGTTCTGCCGGCGCTGGGCGCCCAGGGCGGGGTCGAGCGCGGAACCGTCGAGGTCGCCGCCGCCATCGTCGCCGCCGGCGGACGGGCCATCGTGGCTTCGGCGGGGGGACCGCTTGCCCATGAACTGGCGCGCTCGGGCGCCACCCACGTCACCCTGCCGCTCGCCAGCAAGAATCCCTTCGTCATCCAGGCCAACATCGACCGCCTGATGGACCTGATCGAAGCCGAGAAGGTGGACATCGTCCATGCCCGCTCGCGCGCGCCGGCCTGGAGCGCCTGGTTCGCCGCCCGCCGGACCGGGCGGCGTTTCGTCACCACCTTCCACGGCACCTACGGCGCGGCCAATTTTCTCAAGCGCCGCTACAACGCGGTGATGACCTACGGCCAGCGGGTGATCGCGATTTCCAGCTTCATCGCCGGCCATATCCGACAGAACTACGGCACCGCGCCGGCCAAGATCCGCATCGTGCACCGGGGCGTCGACCTCAACCGTTTCGACCCGGCCAAGGTCTCGGTGGAACGGGTGGTGGCGCTCGCCAAGGACTGGCGCCTCACCGACGGGCTGCCGGTGGTCATGCTGCCCGGCCGGCTCAGCCGCTGGAAGGGCCAGAAGGTGGTACTTGAAGCCGTCGCCCTGATGAACCGGCGCGACTTCCGCTGCGTCCTGGTGGGCAGCGACCAGGGCCGCACCGGCTATCGCGAGGAACTGGGCGCCTTCATCGAGCGGCACGGCCTGGGCGGCGTGGTGCGCTTCGTCGACCATGCCGCCGATATGCCGGCCGCTTACATGCTGAGCGACGTGGTGGTTTCCGCTTCCACCGATCCGGAAGCCTTCGGGCGGGTGATGGCCGAAGCCCACGCCCTGGGGCGCCCGGTCATCGCCTCCAACCACGGCGGGGCGCGCGAGATCGTTCTCGAAGGCAAGACCGGCTGGCTGGTGCCCCCCGGCAACGCCGAGGCCCTGGCGACGGCCTTGAACGAGGCGCTGGCCCTCACCCCGGCCGACCGGGAGCGCATCTCGCGGGACGCCATCGCCCATGTGCGGGCCAGCTTCACCACCGACCTGATGTGCGCCCGTACCCTGGCCGTCTATGCCGAGGTCCTCGGGATGGAGCCTCTGGCCTGATGGCGGGCGGGTCCATCCTGGTGATCAAGCTGGGAGCGCTGGGCGATTTCGTGCAGGCCCTCGGGCCGTTCGCCGCCATCCGTCGCCACCATGCCCAAGCCCGCATCGTTCTGCTGACGACCCGGGCCTATGCCGAATTCGCGGCGAGCCTCGGCCTGTTCGACGAGGTCTGGACCGACAGCCGCCCCAAGGCGGCGCAGATCGGCGAATGGCTGAATCTTCGACATCGGCTGCGCGGGGGCGGGTTCGTCCGGGTCTACGATCTCCAGACCTCCGATCGCAGTTCCTTCTATTACCGGCTGTTCTGGCCCGGCCCCTATCCGGAATGGTCGGGCATCGCGCGGGGCTGTTCCCACCCCCATGTCAATCCCCGGCGCGACACCATGCATACTGTGGAACGCCAGGCCGAGCAGCTCGCCCTGGCCGGCATTCCCGAGACACCGCCGCCCGACCTGTCGAGTATCCGGGCCGAAACGGGACGGTTCGAGCTGGACGAGGCTTTCGCCCTACTGGTGCCCGGCGGTTCCCCTCACCGGCCGGCCAAGCGCTGGCCGTCCGGCCACTATGCCGAGCTGGGCAACCGGCTGGCCGGGCGGGGGATCGAACCGGTGCTGCTGGGCGGCGCGGCCGAGGCCGACGACCTGGAAGCCATCGAGGCGCTCTGCCCCAAGGCCGTCAACCTGGCGGGTCTCACCACCTTCCAGGACATCGTCGCCCTGGCCCGCCAGGCCCGCCTCGCGGTCGGCAACGACACCGGTCCCATGCATCTGATCGCGCTTTCGGGCTGCCCTTCGCTGGTCCTCTATTCCGCCGCCTCCGACCCCGCGCTCTGCAGCCAGCGGGGCCCCCGGGTAACCCTCCTGCGGCGCGACGATCTGGCGGACTTGGGGGTGGACGAGGTGGAAGCCGCGATGAATCCCATTTTGTGATCCATTCTCGGCGACATTTCGCTAGCTTTCACTCGGGAAGATACCATTTCCAATGTTGACAATAGCCATTGCGTCGGGTTTTCTTGTTTGCCGCGTTGTAAGCGCCTGTCGATTGCGCTAAATATAATATCATTACGCAACACGCGGCGGGTTCGTGGAATGCGAACATCGGCGATGAGTGAGCGGAGGGCCGTGATATGACAACTCATGCAATTCCTGTCTACAGCGGACGGTGGGTGAGCAATTTCGGCGCCTTCGTGGGCAACTGGTTGATGCGGAACAAAGGCCGGAAATCTTCGGACGAGGAAGTGATGGCCTTCGAGAACGAGACCCAGGCCGACTTCGAGAAGGGGTTCGACGCCCTGCTTCTTCGCGCCCAGGAAAAGACCATCGGTACAGAGAAAAAATGAAAGCCTGACAATGGGGTGGGGCCGGAGCCTGTCGATGAACAGGTCCGGAGGCGACATATTCGACTGCGGCGCACGGCAGAATTGACTTGCGGCTATCTGAATCGCAGCGTAGGAGCACCGGCGCACAGCTATCGTCCCGACGATGGAACATTGCAGGACTGTGCGGTCGCATACGTCGAAGACCGCGATCACTTCAAGGACACCCATGGCTATATCGAGGGCACATTCATCAACCGTGCCAAGCAGGCGGCGCTGATGGTCCGGGTTATCATGGACCGCAAGCCAATCATCGTCGCCGACACCGCTCCGGACACCATCCACCGCTATGTGGCCAACGAGGCTTTCGCCCTGCGCTACGCCTTGAATCTCCTGCGGGTCCGGCTGACCGACATCCCGCTGCGGGTCCAAGACGACATCTTGTTCACCTTCCGCAACAATGAAGGCCTCGGGCCCAAGCTGCTCATACTCGCCATGCACGTCATCGAAGAGGCGTACTGCCGGATCGGCTGGTGTCGCCGCTTGGTGCGCCGGGTCCGCGCCTTCTGCCCCGGCGGATGATCGCTGCCCCTTGCACCTCCCGTCGTCTGCGCTAAGATGGCGCCATGCAGAACAACGTATTCCGGATCGCCGTTCCCCTTTTGATGGCTTTCGCGCTTTCGGCCTGCGCCGGCGCCGTGGTCGGCGGCGGGGCCGCGGTGGGCGTGGCCGCCTTCGAGGAACGGGGCATCGACGGCAAGGCCAAGGACCTCAAGGTCCAGGCCGGCATCTTCGAGAACTGGCTGCGCTACGATCATAGCCTGTCGGCCTACGCCACCATCGAAGTCTGGGAAGGCCGGGCGCTGCTGACCGGCGTCGCCAAGGACGAGGCCACGCGGGCGGAAATGGTCAAGATGGCCTGGGCGGTGGAAGGCGTGCGCGAGGTGCTGAACGAACTGCAGCTGGAAAGCGGCGGCTTCATCGATTACACCCACGATGCCGCCATCACCACCAAGCTGACGTCGCGCATCACCTTCGACAAGACGATCCTGTCCATCAATTATTACGTCAAGACCGTAAGCGGCGTCGTCTACCTGATCGGTATCGCCCAGGACCAGGGGGAACTGGACCGCGTGCTGGCCCATGCCCGCGACATCACCTATGTCAAGCGCGTCGTCAACCACGTGCGCCTGAAGGGGAACAAGCCCTCGTGACGCCGTCCCCGGACCTCCGGGACCGCCTGCGGCACGTCGGAACCCTGCCCGACGAAGATCTGGATGTGGGAGAGGCGGCTTTGCTGGCGGCCGCCGCGTCGCGTCCTGGCCTGTCGCTCGAACCTTATCTGCGCCATCTGGACGGCTTGGCCGCGGAGGTGGCTGCCCACGCCCATCGCCGGGCCGGCGAGGCCGGCCTGGGCCTCCGGGCCGAAGCCCTGCGCCAAATCCTCGGCCGGCGCTACGGCTACCTGGGGGACGAGGACGCTCCGGACGATCCGTACGCGTGGGACCTGCCGGGCGTCATCGACCGCCGCCGTGGGCTTCCGGCCGCTCTCGGCATTCTTTATCTTTCCGTCGCTTGGCGTCTGGGCTGGAGCCTTCAGGGCCTCGATTTCCCCGTCCGCCTGCTGGTGCGCTTAGAATATGGCGGCCGCCGGGTCATTCTCGACCCGGCCGACGGGGGCCGCGAGCGAACGGTCCAGGACTTGCGCGATTTCTACAAGGCCGCGGCCGGCAACGAAGCCGAATTGCGCCCTCAGGACTGGCGCCCGCTTGCCTCGCGCGAGGTTCTGCTGCGCCTGCAGAACCGCTTGCGCGCCGACCTGATCCGCGCCGGCCGCTTCCGCGAAGCTTTGGCCGCGGTGGAAGCCATGCAGCGGATCGTTCCCGACGCCACGCCGCTTTGGCGGGAGGCGGGCTATCTTCATGCCCGGCTCGACAATCTCCCGGCCGCCGTGGCGGCCCTCGACGACTACCTTGCCCGCTGCGGCCAGGATGCCGGCCGCGACCAGGCGGCTACCCTGTTACGGGACTTGCGCCTTAAATTGATCGGGCGGGAAGGAACCAAGCCATGACCCTGGAAGTCGCCATCCAGATGGACCCCATCGAATCGGTCGATATCGATGCCGATTCCACGTTCGTGCTGGCCCTCGAGGCGCAGCGGCGCGACTATGTGCTTTACCACTACCGGCCGCAGCAGCTTTCCTTCGCGCGCGGCAGGGTTCTGGCCCAGGCGCGACCTTTGGCGGTACGCCGTGCCAAAGGCGATCATTTCACCCTGGGCGAGGCGCGGACGGTGGACTTGGCCGACATGGACATCGTGCTAATGCGCCAGGACCCGCCTTTCGACATGGCCTATATCACCGCTACCCACATTCTGGAACATGTCCATCCCCGCACCCTGGTGGTGAACGACCCGGTGAGCGTGCGCAATGCGCCGGAAAAGCTGTTCGTCACCCATTTTCCGGACCTCATGCCGCCCACCTTGATCTCGTCGGACCGGAGCGAGATCGAGGCCTTCCGGGCGGAACACAAGGACATCATCGTCAAGCCCCTGTTCGGCAACGGCGGCGCCGGTGTGTTCCACTTGGCGCCCGGCGACGAGAACCTGAACGCCCTGCTCGATATGTTCACCCAGTTCTACCGCGAGCCGGCCATCGTGCAGCGCTACGTCCCCGAGGTACGCACGGGCGACAAGCGCATCATCCTCGTCGACGGCCGGCCGGCCGGAGCGGTCAACCGGGTGCCGCGGGCGGGCGAGGCGCGCTCCAACCTGCATGTGGGCGGGCGGGCCGAACCTTCCCGCTTGACGGCCCGCGAGATGGAAATCTGCGAAGCCATCGGCCCCGTGCTGGCCGAAAGGGGCCTGATCTTCGTCGGCATCGATGTGATCGGCGATTACCTCACCGAGATCAACGTCACCTCGCCGACCGGAGTCCAGGAGATCAATCGCTTCGACGGCCTTTGCATCGAATCCGACATCTGGGACGCCATCGAAAGGCGCTACGAGGCCAGCCGCCATTAGCCGCCCCTGCCCGGTCTGGTGCGTGCGGCCGGGCCATCATGGCAAAGATTCATCCCCGCGCGCATGAAAGTGGTTTCGGGCGTCCCTGCATGGTAGAACTCCTCCATCCGCCGCACCATTTCGCGGCAGATGGGGAGGGCGGATGGTCGCGCGGATCGATACGGTGGCGTTCCAGGGCATCGAGGTGGTGCCCGTCGACGTGCAGGTCCAGATCGCGGCCGGCATGCCGGCCTTCACCGTGGTCGGCCTGCCCGACAAGGCCGTAGGCGAAAGCCGGGAACGGGTGCGCGGCGCCCTTTCGGCCATGGGGCTGGCGCTGCCGCCGAAACGGATCACCGTCAACCTGTCGCCCGCCGACCTGCAGAAGGAAGGCAGTCACTACGACCTGCCCATCGCCCTGGGACTGCTGAGCGCGATGGGGGTCGTTCCGGAAGACGAACTTTCCCGCGCCGTGGCCTTGGGGGAACTGGCCCTCGACGGCTCGATCACCCGGGTCGCCGGGGCGTTGCCGGCCGCCATCCATGCCCTGGCGGTGGAAAAGGACCTGATCTGTCCGGCATCGCAAGGCGGCGAGGCCGCCTGGGCCGATGGCCTGAAGATCCTGGCGGCGCCCAGCCTGCTGGCCCTGGTCAACCATTTCAAGGGCACCCAGGTATTGGGCCAGCCCCGGCCCATGGCCGCGCCGGACGGCCGGGCCGATCTGGATCTCAAGGACATCAAGGGCCAGGAAACGGCCAAGCGGGCGCTGGAAATCGCCGCGGCGGGCGGTCACAACCTGCTGATGGTCGGCCCGCCCGGAGCCGGCAAGTCCATGCTGGCCCAGCGCCTGCCGGGTCTTCTGCCGTCCCTGTCGCCCCCCGAAGCCCTGGAAGTGACCATGATCCACAGCCTGGCCGGCCTATTGGACGGCCAGGGCTTGGTGCGGCGCCGGCCCTTTCGCGATCCCCATCATTCCGCTTCCATGGCGGCGCTGGTGGGCGGCGGGTTCAGGGCCCGGCCGGGCGAGGTGTCGCTGGCCCACCTGGGTGTGCTGTTTCTGGACGAGCTGCCGGAATTCCAGCGGGGCGTGCTGGACGCGCTCCGCCAGCCCCTGGAAACCGGCCGCGCCACCGTGGCCCGCGCCAACGCGCACGTCACCTATCCGGCCCGCATCCAACTGGTGGCGGCCATGAACCCCTGCCGCTGCGGCCACCTGGCCGACCCGCGCCAAGCCTGCACCAAGGCGCCCCGTTGCGCCCAGGACTACCAATCCCGCATTTCGGGGCCGTTGTTCGATCGTATCGATTTGCACATGGACGTGGCCGAAGTCAATCCCGCCGATCTGTCCCGCCCGCCGCCCGCCGAAGGCTCGGCCGAGGTGGCCGGCCGGGTGGCGGCGGCCAGGGCCCGGCAGACGGAACGATACGTCGGGGTCCCGGCCCAGGTGCCGATCCGCACCAACGCCGAAGCCGATGGCCGTCTGCTGGAGGAAGTCGCCGCCCCCGACGCCGAAGGCCGGCGACTGCTGGACGACGCCGCCACCCGGATGCATCTTTCGGCGCGTGGCTATCACCGGGTGTTGCGGGTAGCCCGGACGCTGGCCGACCTGGAAGGCGGCGGCGACGTGCGGCGCATCCATGTCGCCGAGGCCCTCAGTTACCGGCGGTTGCCGCCCGGTCGGAAATAGCATCACGCCAATAATCTTAACGTGACGGCGTTAAGGCAAAGGCGCCCGGTCGGAGTGGTTGCCAGCCGGCTTTCGTTGGACAGGCGAAGGTGGCCGGACTCGATCATCTCGATGATCCTGTCTATCGGGAGGCCGGCGGCGAGGTCCGGGCCAATGCCTTCGGCGAGCCGCAAGCCCAGCAGAACCGCCTCGTCCCGCCTTTCCTCCGCCGACAGGACGGTCCGGCCGGCCGTGCCGTGGCCCGCTCTCTCGACCGCGTCCAGCCAGCGAGCCGGGTCGCGGACTTGATGGATGGCCGCGGTCGTCCCGTCATCTCCGGTCAACCGTCCGTGGGCTCCCGGCCCGATCCCAAGGTAGCCGCCGCCCCGCCAGACATGCAGATTGTAGCGGCATTCCGCTCCCGGCCGGGCATGACTCGAGACCTCGTAGGCCGGTAGGCCGGCCCCGCATAAGATTTCCTGGGTGATCTTGTAAAGGTCGGTGCCGAGTTCCTCGGGCGCTTCCGCGACGCCATGGCGGCCAAATGGAGTCCCCTCCTCTACGGTCAACTCGTAGAGCGAAATATGATCGCGGACGAGCGGCAAGGCCGATTTCAATTCCGCAGCCCAGGACTCGCGGTCCTGGTTCGGGTGGGCGTAGATAAGATCGATGGAATGACGCGGAAAAATCCGGGCCGCCAACTCGACGGCATGTTGCGCCTCGGCCGCCGAATGCTCTCGCCCTAGAAAGGCAAGTGTCTGATCGTCGAGCGACTGGACGCCCACGGATAACCGGTTGATCCCGGCGTCGCGATAGGCGGCAAAGCGCCCCGCTTCGACAGAGGTAGGATTGGCCTCCAGGGTGACCTCGGCATCCGGTGCGATCCGCCAGAACCTATGGGCGGCCTCGATGGTCGCCGCCACGGTCTCCGGCGCCATCAGGGATGGCGTGCCGCCGCCGAAGAAGATGCTTTCAACCGTCCGCCCCCCGGCTTCGGCTGCGAAATGTTCCATTTCCCGCACCAGCGCCGCCCGCCAACGGGCCTGGTCGATCTCGCCGGCCGCGACGCTGTTGAAATCGCAATAGCCGCACTTGGACCGGCAGAACGGCCAGTGGAGATAGAGGGCGATGGGGGCGAACATATCCTCCAGGTTCCACCCGAAGGTCCCGCCTGTCAAAGGCTTACCCTTCCCGCCGACTGACCACCGCTTCGGCGAAGGTGGCCATGCCGGCGTGGCAGGCAACGGCGGCCTTGACCAGGGCGACGGCCAGGGCGGCGCCCGATGCCTCGCCCAGGCGCATGCCCAGGTCCAGCAGCGGCCTCTTGTCCAGCCGCTCCAGCAGCCGGACATGACCAGGTTCGGACGAAGCATGGCCGACCTGGCAATGATCGAGCGCACCGGGACGGCAGGCCTCCAGCACCGCCGCGGCCGAGGTGCAGACGTAGCCGTCCAGCATCACGGGCACCCGCTTCAGCCGGGCCGCCAGCACGGCCCCGGCGATGGCCGCCAGTTCGCGTCCCCCCACATGGCGCAGCACCTCCAGCCCGTCGGTCATGGCGGCCCGGTGCCGGGCCACGCCCTCGCCCACCACCCGGGCCTTGTTGGCCAGCTGGCTACCGGCCACGCCCGTCCCCGGTCCGGTCCAGAAGGCGCCGTCGGCCCCGAAAAGGGCATGGCAGATGGCGGCCGAGGGGGTGGTGTTGGCGATGCCCATCTCACCCAGCACCAGCAGATCGATGCCATCTTCCACCGCGGCCATGCCATAGGCGATGGCCTCCACGCAGTCGGCCTCGTCCATCGCCGGGGCCTGGGTGAAGTCGCGCACCGGGCGGTCGAGCGCCAGGGCCCCGACTCGCAATTCGATGCCGATGCTGGCGCAAAGCTGGTTGATGGCGGCGCCGCCGGCCTTGAAGTTGGCGACCATCTGATGGGTCACCTCGGCGGGGAAGGCAGATACCCCTTGCGCCGCAACGCCGTGATTGCCGGCGAAGACCACCGCCATGGGGCGGTCGACGGTGGGCGGGTGACGGCCCTGCCAGGCGGCCATCCAGGCCGCCAGTTCCTCCAGCCGGCCCAGGGAGCCGGCCGGCTTGGTCAACTGAGGCTCCCGCCGGGCCGCCGCGGCGGCGGCCTCCTCGTCGGGGCCGGGCAGGGCGACGAGCAGCTTGCGGACCTCGGCGAGGCTGGTGACGGGCGGCATGGGGTGGGTCCCTTCTTTCCAAGAATGAAACCCTCCCCTATAACGCCTGAGTGTTCCTGTCGAGCGGGGTGCAGCGAATCCCATGGTTATTCTGGTCAAGACCGCCTTCGGCTTCCTCACCCGCCTGCCCGTCCGCTTCGAATCGCCGCCGCCCCCCCTGGCACGAGCCGCCTTCGCCTTTCCCCTGGTCGGACTGGCGGTGGGCGGGGCGGGGGCCCTGGTTCTCCTCGGCGCCCTCCACCTGGGGCTCGGCCCCTTGGCGGCGGCACTGCTTGCCCTTGTCTCCCAGACCCTGATTACCGGCGGGCTGCACGAGGACGGCCTGGCCGATGTTGCCGACGGCTTCGGCGGCGGGGCCACCCGCGACCGCAAGCTGGAAATCATGCGCGACAGCCGCATCGGCAGCTTCGGCGTGCTGGCCGTGGTCTTCGGCATCGGCCTGCGTGCCGCGGCGTTGGCCTGGATCGCTCGGCCCGAGGATGCAGCTTGGGCGTTGGTCGCGGCCGGCATGGCTTCGCGCGGCTTCCTGCCTTTGGTCATGCGCCGCCTGCCACCGGCCCGCTTCGACGGTCTCGGGCAAGGCGCCGGCACGCCCACGGTCCCGGGCGCGACGGCGGCCTTGCTGCTGGGTCTCGCCGCCTGCCTGGGCACCGTGGGACCGCCGGCTTGGCTGGCCGGGCTGGCGGCGGCGGCCACCTTCGCCTTGCTGGCAAGGCGCCAGATCGGTGGCCAGACCGGCGACGTGCTGGGGGCCTGCCAGCAGGCGGCGGAAATCGCCATCCTGCTGATCGCCGGAGCCCGCCCATGACCGCTCCCGTGACCCGCTGGTGGTGGATCCGCCATGCCCCCGTCATCGGGTTCGAAGGCGTGGCCTACGGAGATGGCGACGTGCCCTGCGACATCTCCGACGGGACGCGCTTCTCCCGGCTGAGCGCGGCCTTGCCGAAGGGCGCCGTCTGGGTGGCGAGTCCCTTGTCGCGGGCCCGGCAAACCGCCCTGGCCCTGGGAGGCACACCGACGCTGGAGCCTCACTTGGCCGAACAGCATTTCGGCGCCTGGCAAGGACGACGCTGGGAGGAACTGCAGGACGGCACGGGCGGAGTCTGCGAGACCTTCTGGGCCGATCCCGGCAACAGCGCCCCGCCCGGCGGCGAAAGCTTCGCCCAGGTCATCGCCCGCACGGCCAGGGTGATCGACCGCCTGACAGAGGAACATTCCGGCCGCGACATCGTCGCCGTCGCCCATGGCGGCACCATTCGCGCCGCGGTGGCCTTGGCCCTGGGGCTGGAAGCCACCCGGGCCTTGGCCGTGGCGATCGGCAATCTGACGATTACCCGTCTCGACCACATGGGCGGGCCTATCCTGAGCGGACGGGGCGGCATCTGGCGGGTGAACCTGGTCAACGGCGACCTGTGCGGTCCGTCATGACGATTCGCGCAAAGCCGTGCTAGGATTCGACCCATGAAGACAGGAAAGCCTCTTCCCGCCGTAACCCTGGTTCTGGGCGGCATCCGTTCGGGCAAGAGCGCCCATGCGGAACAACTGACCACCGCGAGGGGCAACGGAATCTATCTGGCGACGGCGGAGCCGCGCGATGCCGAGATGATGCGGCGCATCGCGAGCCACAAGGAACGGCGCGGCGAAATCTGGACCACGGTCGAGACGCCTCTCGACCTCGTGGAGACGTTGCGCGAGATGACCCGCGAGGGCGCACCGGTACTGGTGGATTGCCTGACGGTCTGGCTGTCCAACCTGATGGAGGCCGGCCGAGACCCCGAAGCCGAGACCCGCTGCCTGATCGCCTGCCTGTCCGACCTCTCGGGGCCGGTGGTGCTGGTTTCCAACGAGGTCGGCCTGGGCGGCATCTCGTCCAACCCCCTGGCGCGGGCCTTCGCCGATTCCCTGGGCCACCTCAACCAGGCGGCGGCCATGGCGGCCGACCGGGTGGTGCTGGTGACCGCCGGCCTTCCCCTGGTCCTGAAGGATGTCGCCCAAAAGGACTGACAAGGACGGCCTCGCCGTGCTAGGGGATGGGGCCATGCAGAAGATTCCCGTCACCGTCGTCACCGGCTTTCTGGGTAGCGGCAAGACCACCCTGATCCGCCACCTGCTGGTCAATTCCGGCCGGAAGATGGCTTTGATCGTCAACGAGTTCGGCGATCTGGGCGTGGATCGCGACCTGCTGCTGGGCGGGCTGAAAAGCGCGTGCTGCGCCGACGACGTGATCGAACTGGCCAACGGCTGCCTCTGCTGCACCGTGGCCGACGAGTTCCTGCCGGCCATGGAGAAGCTGCTCGACCGGCCGCAGCCGCCCGACCACATCCTGATCGAGACCTCGGGCCTAGCGCTGCCCAAGCCGCTGGTCAAGGCCTTCCAGTGGCCGGCCGTGCGGGCGCGGGTTACCGTGGACGGCGTGGTGGCGATGATCGACACCCCGGCGGTGGCGGCCGGCCGCTTCGCAGACGGACCGGGTCCCGATTCGCCGCCCGACCACGACGCGCCGCTGGAGGAACTGTTCGACGACCAGTTGGCCGCCGCCGATCTGGTCATCCTCAACAAGCGCGACCTGATGGACGCCAAGGCCTACCAGGCGACCGGGGCCTTGGTGCGCGCCCGGCTGCGACCGGGCGTCAAGGCGGTGGAGACGGCCAATTCCTGGCTGCACCCCGACCTGGTGCTGGGCCTCGCGGCCAAGGCGGAGGACGCCATCGACGGCCGTCCTTCGCGCCACGACGGCGAGGAAGGCCACGACCACGACGATTTCGAAAGCTTCGTGGTGGACCTGCCGCCCGTCGAAGACCCCGACCGCTTGCGCCAACGGCTGATGGCGGCCGTCGCCAGCCACGACATCTTGCGCGTCAAGGGCTTCCTGGAGGTGCCGGGCAAGCCCATGCGCCACCTGATGCAGGCTGTGGGCCAACGCATCGAACATTACTACGACCGCTTCTGGCTGGAGGGGGAACCCCGGGCCAGCCGCCTGGTGGTGATCGGCCTCAAGGGGCTGGACCGCGTCGCCATCGAGGCGGCGATCCGGGACTGACATGCACCTGCTCGCCGCCAAGCCGGGCGAGATCGCGGACGGCACGGGCGCCGTCGACCTGGGCCAGACGCCGGGCGACATCGTCGTCCTGTCGGCCGCCGATTCGGACCTGTCCTGTCTGGCCACCGCCCGGGCCGCCTGTCCCGACGGCTTTCCCTCCCTGCGCCTCGCCAACCTGATGCGCCTGGGCCATCCGTTGTCGGTGGACCTCTATGTGGAAAAGATCGTCGCCCATGCCCGCTTGGTCGCGGTGCGGGTGCTGGGGGGGCGGGGATACTGGGCCTACGGAGTCGAACAGATTGCCGGTGCTTGCCGCGACGCCGGCATTCCCGTCGCCTTCCTCCCCGGCGACGACCAGCCGGATGCCGAACTGACCGGCTTTTCCAACCTGCCTCACGAGGCCGTCCACCGGCTCTGGCAGTATCTGGTGCAAGGGGGCGTCGACAACGCCCGTGCCTTTCTCGCCTACGCCGCCCACCTCATCGGCCATCCCGTCGATTGGCAAGAGCCCCGGCCCCTGCTGCGCGCCGGTCCGCACGGCGACTTCGTGCCCGACCCCACTCGCCCGGTGGCGGCTCTCGTCTTCTACCGCGCCCTGGTCCAGGCGGGGAACCTGAAGGCGGTCGACGCCTTGATCGAGGGCCTGCGCGACACGGGGCTCAATCCCTTGGCGATTCACGTCGCCAGCCTCCGCGATCCGGTGGCGGCGGCGACCTTGAAGCGCCTGCTGGCCGATCATCCGCCGGCCGTGGTCTTGAACGCCACCGGCTTCGCCGTCGGCATGGCCGGAGCGGAAACGCCGTTCGCCGCCTGCGACTGCCCGGTGTTGCAGGTGGTCTTCGCCGGCACCTCGCGCGAGGATTGGGCGAAGGGTACCCACGGCCTGGCGGCCCGCGACATCGCCATGAACGTCGCCCTGCCCGAGGTGGACGGGCGCATCCTGTCCCGCGCCGTAGCCTTCAAAGGAGTGGAACGGCGGGACGAACTCACCCAGTGCGACCTGACCGCCTTCGAGCCGGAACCGGACCGTATCGCCTTCGTCTGCGCCCTGGCCGCCAACTGGGCGCGGCTGCGCACCACCCCGCCCGCCGAACGGCGCGTCGCCCTGGTGCTCGCCAACTATCCCAACCGCGACGGACGCATCGGCAACGGGGTGGGCCTCGATACTCCGGCGGCGGCGGTGGGCGTTCTTCGCGCCCTGGTGGCGGCGGGCTACGACGTGGCGGGCATCCCGGACGACGGGGACGCCCTGATCCGCCATCTCCAGGAAGGCCCGACCAACGAAGGCCGGTCCTGCCGGCTGGTGCGGGAAAGCCTGTCGATCGCCGATTACCGCCCCGTGCTGGCGGCGTTGCCCGAGGCGGCCATGCGCCAGCTGGTCAAGCGCTGGGGCCCGCCCGAAGCCGGGCCGTCCCTGATGTGCAACCTGAACTTCGCCCTGCCGGTGGCCCGCTTCGGCAAGGTGGCCGTCGCCGTGCAGCCGGCGCGCGGCTACAACGTCGATCCAACCGCCAGCTACCATGACCCCGACCTGCCGCCCACCCACGACTACCTGGCCTTCTACGGCTGGCTGCGCCGCGTCTTCGACGCCCATGCGGTTATCCACCTGGGCAAGCACGGCAATCTGGAATGGCTGCCGGGCAAGGGCGTGGCGCTGTCGGCGGGATGTTATCCGGAAGCCGCCCTGGGCCCGATGCCCCATCTTTATCCCTTCATCGTCAACGATCCGGGCGAGGGGACCCAGGCCAAGCGGCGGGCGGGCGCGGTGATCGTCGACCACCTGACGCCGCCCCTGACGCGGGCGGAAACCTACGGACCCTTGCGCGATCTGGAACGCCTTGCCGACGAATACTACGAGGCGGCAGGGAGCGACATGCGCCGGCTGAAGGTGCTGAGCGAGGAAATCTTCTCGCTGATGCGCGCCACCGGCCTGGACGAGGACCTGGGCATCGGCCGCGAGGAGGCGGGCGAATCGGCACTCGCCAAGCTGGACGCCCATCTCTGCGAATTGAAGGAGATGCAGATCCGCGACGGCCTCCACGTCTTCGGCGAGGCCCCGCGGGGACGCCTGCTCGCCGACCTGCTGGTTGCTCTGGCACGGGTGCCGCGCGGCCGGGGCGAGGGACCGGATGCCTCCTTGCACCGGGCTCTGGCCGCCGACCTGGGGCTCGGCTTCGATCCCCTGGATTGCGCCATGGGCGAAGCCTGGACCGGTCCCCGCCCGGCCCTGCTGGACGATGGCACGGCCGATCCCTGGCGCAGCCACGGCGACACGGTGGAACGCCTGGAACTGCTGGCCGCCCGCCTGGCGGCGGGCGAAGGCCAAGCGCCCGGCCCGGCCTCGCGGATGGTTCTGGACTGGATCGCCAGTACCCTGCGCCCCGCCGTCGAAGCTTGCGGCGCCGCCGAGATGGCGGGCTTGCTCAGGGGCCTGGACGGCCGCTTCGTAGCCCCCGGACCTTCGGGCGCCCCTACCCGCGGCCGGCCCGAGGTCCTGCCCACCGGGCGCAATTTCTATTCCGTCGATACCCGGACCGTGCCGACCCCCGCCGCCTGGACTTTGGGCTGGAAATCGGCGGACCTGTTGATCCGCCGCTACCTTCAGGACCGGGGCGACTGGCCGCGCGCCATGGCGCTCACCGCCTGGGGCACCTCCAACATGCGCACCGGCGGCGACGACATCGCCCAGGGCTTGGCCCTGATGGGGGTGCGGCCCACCTGGGACGCGGCCTCCCGTCGGGTGACCGGATTCGAGATTCTGCCCCTGGACCTGCTGGACCGCCCACGGGTGGATGTCACATTGCGGGTTTCCGGCTTTTTCCGCGACGCTTTCCCCGGCCTGGTCGACCTGTTCGATTCGGCCGTGCGGGCCGTGGCGGCCCTGAACGAGCCGGCGGACCGGAACCCGCTGGCGGCCCGTGTACGGGAGGAACAAGCGAAGCTGGCCGCGGCCGGCATCCCCGAGGCGGAGGCGGGGCGGCGGGCTGGCTTCAGGGTCTTCGGTTCCATGCCCGGCGCCTACGGGGCCGGCCTGCAGGCCCTGATCGACGAAAAGGGCTGGGAAACCGACGCCGACCTCGCCCGCGCCTATGTGGCCTGGGGCGGCTACGCCTATGGGGGCGGAACGGGGGGCGAGGCGGCCCACGGCCTGTTCGAGGCCCGCCTGGGCCGCATCGAGGCGGTGGTGCAGAACCAGGACAACCGCGAGCACGACCTGCTCGATTCCGACGATTACTACCAGTTCGAAGGCGGCCTGGCGGCGGCGGTGCGTAACCTCTCGGGCAGCCAGCCGCAGGTTTTCCACGCCGACCACGCGCGGCCCGAGACTCCCCGCATCCGGACGCTGGAGGAAGAAGTCGCCCGCGTCGTCCGCGCCCGCGCCGCCAATCCCAAATGGATCGCGGGCGTCATGCGCCACGGCTACAAGGGGGCGTTCGAGATGGCGGCGACCGTGGACTACCTGTTCGCTTTCGCCGCCACGGCGCGCTGCGTCAAGGACCACCAGTTCGACGCCCTGTTCCAGGCCTACCTGGAAGACGAGACGGTCCGCGCCTTCCTCGCCGCCCACAACCCGGCCGCGCTCCGCGAGATGGCGGCCCGCTTCCTGGAAGCGCAGGATCGCGGCCTCTGGCGCCCGCGCCTCAACTCGACGCGGGCGTTGCTGGAAAGCTTACGGCACTCGCCCACGGGGTGGGTTCATGTCCATAGAACGGCGACCGAATAGGGCTCCATGCGCCGATCCGCCGTTACCAGAGTCAGGCCCTCGCAGCGGGCCTGGGCGATCAGCATGCGGTCGAACGGGTCCTCGTGATGGGGTGGCAACCGAGCCGCCTCGGCCGCATGACCGAAGCCGATGGGCAGCTTCCCGAATCCCGCCAGGTCGACCTGTTCCTCGACGTCACCGTCCAGGCGTAGTTTGCCGAGTGTCGACTTGATGGCGATCTCCCAGGCCGAGACGGCGCTGACCAAGACCTTCACAGCCGGATCGGCGATCATCCGCCGCGGCGCGCCGCCCAGGCGCGGATCGTCCTGCCACCACCAGACCAGCACATGGGTGTCGAGCAGCAACCTCACGCGGGGTCGTCTCCGCCCCCTTCGAAGGCAACTTGAACGGCGTCCGGCATGGGATCGTCGAAATCGTCGGCGATCCAGATCCTTCCCTTGAGCTGTCCGGGCTGCCGCGCGGCCCCGGCGGTTTCGACCGGCATCAGGCGGACCTTGGGTTTGCCGTTCTTGGCGATCACCACTTCCTCGCCCGCCGCGACCGCGTCGACCAGGCTGGAAAGATGGGTCTTGGCCTCGTAGAGATTGACGATCCTGTTCATGGCTCCATTATCCTACCCGGCGCCTGGTTGGTCAAGTTGGTCAAGCGGCCCGGTCCGTAGTCCCAGGGACCCTTGATGCCCTAATCAAGCCACAATCCGGTGCTTATATGGAGGGTAACAGAGACCCCCTCTCTGTCCCCTCGGCCGGCTCCCAAGCCGGCCCGGCGGCCGGGCTCCCCCCCCTCAGCCCGGCCGCCTTCGCTTTTCAAGGGCCGCTCTTTCGGATAGGGTGCGCGGCCATGAAGGGTTTTTCCGGCACCTCCCTGTCTTGCATCCGCGGCGAACGCGTCGTCTTCACGGGCCTCGACTTCGCCCTCGAGGCGGGGGGGGCGCTGGTCCTGATCGGCCCCAACGGCTCGGGCAAGTCGAGCCTCTTGCGCCTGATGGCGGGGCTGCTGCGCCCGGCGGCCGGCGTGCTGGCCTGGGACGGCGAGGCGGTGGACGAAGATCCGGAAGCCCATGGCGCCCGCCTCCATTACGTCGGCCATCACGATGCGGTGAAACCGGTGCTGTCGGTAGCCGAGAACGTCGCCTTCTGGGCTTCCCTGCGGGGCTTCGGGGCCGAAAGGGTGGAAGCGGCGCTGGCGACCTTCGCCATGAAGCGCCTGGCCGAGGTGCCGGGCCGCTTTCTTTCGGCCGGCCAGAAGCGGCGGGTCAACCTTGCGCGCGTCCTGGCCGCGCCCGCCCCCCTCTGGCTGCTGGACGAACCCACCACGGCGCTGGACAAGGCCTCCATCGCCGTCCTGGAACGAACCATCGCCCGGCACCGGGCCGAAGGCGGCATGGCGGTGTTGTCGACCCATGCGGAAATCCTGCTCGAAGACCCCCAGGTCCTGGATCTCGCCTTCTTCCAGCCCGGTCGGGAGAAGGCGGCATGAGCGGCACCTTCGCCCGCATGGCCGCCATCTTGAAGCGCGACCTGCGCCTGGCGTTGCGCCAGGGCATGGACAGCATGATGGTGGTCACGTTCTTCGTCCTCGCCGTGGTCCTGTTTCCCTTCGGCGTGGGGCCGGAGCCCAACATCCTGGCCCGCATCGCCGCCGGAGTGATCTGGGTGGCGGCGCTCATGGCGTCCATGCTGTCCCTGGAACGCCTGTTCGCCATCGACCACGAGGACGGCAGCCTGGAACTGCTGACCCTGGCGCCTCTGCCGCTGGAAGCCGCCGTGGCCGCCAAGGTTGCCGCCCACTGGCTGACCACCGGCCTGCCGTTGATCGCGGCCGCGCCCCTGCTGGCCCTGCTGCTCAACATGGACCTGGCGGGGTTCGCCATCCTGGTGCTGGCGCTCGCGCTCGGCACCCCCACCCTCAGCCTGATCGGCGCCGTGGGCGCCGCCTTGATCCTGGGCTCGCGTCGGGGGGGGGTGTTGCTGTCGCTGCTGGTGCTGCCGCTTTACATCCCGGTGCTGATCTTCGGCGTCAGCGCCGTGGACGCGGCCATCGCCGGGCTGGCCTTCAAGGCGCAACTGCTGATCCTGGCCGCCCTGCTGGCCGGGGCGGCGGCCCTTTGTCCCTTCGCGGCGGCGGCAGCCGTCCGCCAGGCCGTCGAATAGCATGATCGGGCATCGCCTCGCCGGCCACCGTTTCGAGGCCAACGCCTTCTGGCGCCTGGTGCCGGGCGGCATGCCGCGCCGCTGGTGGCTGTTCCGCCCCTTCGACTGGCTGGCCCGCCACTGGCCGGTGGGGCGTTCGCGCCAGGGGCTGCTGGTGATTCGCATGGACGGCATCGGCGATATGGTGCTGTTCCGGTCCAGCCTCGACCATTACGCCGAGGCCTTCGGCGTTCCCCGCGAGGACATCGTCGTGCTGGGCTGCAAGGCCTGGGGCGAACTGGCCGAAACTGTCTTTTCCGGCTACCGGACGATGGTCATCGACGAGCACCGCTTCGCCAAGCGGCCCTGGTACCGGTTCGGCGTCGCGCTGGCGGTCCGGCGGCTCAATCCGGCCATTACGGTCTGCGACCAGTTCTTCCGCCGGCCCCTGATGGCCGACAGCCTGGCCTGGATCGCCGGGGCGCCGCAAACGGCAATGTCCCTGCCCTACATCAACGAGGCGACGCGATCCACCTTCGCCTGGTACCTGAGCCAGGCGAGCCGGGTGGTCTTCACGGGCCATTATCCCTTGCACGAGGTGGCCCGGCATTACCGCTTCGTTTCCGAGATCCTGGGCCGCGAGGTGCCCGCCGTACCGCCGATGCTGGAATGGCGCGAGCGGGAACCCAAGGTCCCCAAGGGCGCCCCCTACGTGGTAGTCAACCCCGGCAGCAACGCTCCGGGCCGGCGCTGGCCGGTGGACAACTACCTGAAACTGGCCGACCGCCTGCATGCCATGGGTTTTCGCATCGTGGTGGTGGGCACCAGCGGCGAGAAGGCCGATGTGGAGCGCCTGAAGGCCTTCGCGGAAACGTCGGGCGTCATCGACCTGATCGGGCAGACGACCATGGACGAACTGATGGACCTTCTGAAGCATGCCGCCCTGGTGCTGACCAACGATTCCGGGCCCGCCCATCTGGCGGTGGCCTTGGGCGTCCGGACGCTGGTGGTGGTCGGCGGCGGCCATTTCGGCTGCTTCTTCCCCTACCCGGAAGGAATCGCGCCCGCCACGGTCCGCTTCGCCTGGACGGCGATGGACTGTTATCACTGCTTCTGGCGTTGCCCGAAACGGACCGACGACCGCGACGCCTTCCCTTGCGTCGCCGCAGTGACCCCGGAACAGGCCTGGGCCAAGGTTGAGGAGTTGCTGGCATGAGCGAGTTCTACGGCAGCTACGACGCCTTCAAGAACTACCGGCGCCCGGTCCTGAAGGCCAAGCACGTCCGCCGCTACGACCGCGAGTTCTGGGAACCGATGGCCTGCCGAACCCATATGGCGGTGCTCGAGATCGGCTGCGGCACCGGCCTGTTCCTCGCCTACCTGAAGGCCAAGGGCGTGGCGGAATTCCTGGGCATCGACCTGGACCCGGCGCTCGCCCCCCATATTCCGCCCGAGGCGGCCGACCGTTTCCGGGCCGGCGACGTCCGCGATTTTCTTGCTGCCGATGCCGAGGGGCGGCGCTTCGATCGGGTGGCGATGTACGACGTGCTGGAGCATTTCACCCACGAGGACGGCGCCCATTTGCTGCGCTCCCTGGGCGCGGTGCTCAATCCGGGTGCCCGGGTGCTGGTCAAGGTTCCCAACATGGGTTCGCCCTGGGGCGGGCAGTACCAGTTCGGCGACATGACCCACAAGGCGGCCTACAGCCCGTCCAGCCTGCGCCAGCTCGCGCTCGCTTGCGGCTTCGTCTGCACGCGCTGCCTGCCCCACCGGCTCGGCAGCCCCAGCCGGCAAGTCTTCGACCGGATGCTGCACGGGGTCCTGGGGCGGCTGGTCATGACCCCGCCCGAGATATGGTCGGCCAACGTCTTCGCGGTGTTCGACAAGTCATGACCGGCTGGGCCGACGCGTTCCGCATCTATCTCGACCGCCGCATCCTGACGGTCTTCCTTCTGGGCTTTTCCAGCGGCCTGCCCCTGGCGCTGACCGGCGCCACCCTAGCGGTACGCCTGACCGAGGCCGGGGTGAGCCTGGCCGCCGTGGGGCTGTTCGCCCTGGTGGGGCTGCCCTATACCTTCAAGTTCCTCTGGGCGCCTATCATGGACCGGGCGGGCCTGCCCATCCTCACGCCCCTGTTCGGCCGGCGGCGGGGCTGGATGCTGGCGACCCAAGGGGCTCTGATCGCGGCCCTGCTGGCGCTGGGCGGCGTCGATCCGGCCGGCCATCCCTGGGAAACGGCGGCCCTGGCCCTGCTGGTGGCCTTTTGTTCGGCCAGCCAGGACATCGTCGTCGACGCCTACAGGGTGGAAATCCTGGACGAGGCCCAGTATGGCGCCGGGGCGGCGGCGGTGCAGTTCGGCTATCGCCTCGCCATGCTGGCGAGCGGGGCGGGGGCCTTGTGGCTCGCCGATGCCGTGCCCTGGCCCACCGTCTATGCCGCCATGGCGGCGCTGGTGGGCGTCGGGGTGGCGACCGTGCTGGTCAACCGCGAACCGACGACGCCGTTGGCGGCAATCGGGCATCCCCGTTCCTTTCTGGCCTGGACGAAGGACGCCTTCGGCGGGCCCTTCCTCGACATGATCCGCCGCCACGGCAAGGGCGTGGCGCTGATCCTTGTCTTCGTCGTGCTTTACAAGTTCGGCGACGCCATGGCCGGGGTAATGGCCAATCCCTTCTATGTGAAGATCGGCTTCACCAAGTCCGAGATCGCCTCGGTGTCCAAGGTCTTCGGATTCTTCGCCACCATCCTGGGCACCGCCCTGGGCGGGGTGCTGGTGGCGAAGCTAGGCATTTTCCGGAGTCTGCTCGTCTGCGGGGTCCTGCAAGCGGCATCGAATCTGATGTTCGCCGCCCAAGCCGTGGCCGGGGCCGACCTCCAGTTCCTGATCGCCACCATCGGCATCGAGAACCTGTCGGGCGGCATGGGCTCGGCGGCCTTCGTCGCCTACATCTCGCGGCTCTGCAACATCGGCTATACGGGGACGCAGTACGCCCTGTTATCCTCCCTGGCGGCGCTGGGGCGGACGGGGCTCGCGTCCTGGGGCGGGTTCCTCGCGGAAAGCCTGGGCTGGGTCGATTTCTTCCTGCTCAGCACGCTGGCCGCCCTGCCGGGCATCGCGCTGATCTGGTGGGTGAGACGGGTGTAAATCTTCCGGCGCAATAGGCGCAGAAGCGGGGCCCGGAAGGTAGCCCTTCCGTTCTATGTTCCAACACATACGGCCACGGAATCGCCGGTGTTTACCGAATCCGGGGACACATGGGAATCCGGGGACGGAATCCAGGGAATCCAGGGACACAATACTAGTTTTCGATTCCAATCGGCGGACGCTTACGTCGCTACGATCCCCAGGACGTCTTCAAGGTCCTGACTCTCCCGATGCCCCCGGGCAAGGGCGAGAAACGAGAGCCGGCTCCGTCATTCCAGGATCGGCCCTAGACCTGCGATGGCCGGCTGAGCATCGGCCCCAGGCGTTTGCCGCCGAAGATGTGGACGTGCAGGTGGGGGACCTCCTGATGACCGTTGGTGCCCGTGTTGGCAAGGAAGCGGTAGCCTTCCCCGTCCAGCCCCAGGATGCGCGCCGTCTCGCCCACCGCCCGAAAGAAGCCGGCCACCAGTTCGGCCGGGGCATGGGCGGTGAAGTCGTCCATGGAAACATAGGGCCCCTTGGGAATCACCAGCACATGCACCGGCGCTTGGGGGGCGATGTCGTGGAAGGCCAGGGCGAAGTCGTCCTCGTGCACCTTCCTGCAGGGAATTTCCCCCCGCAGGATCTTGGCGAAGACGTTGTTCGGATCGTAGGTCATGGCGTCTCCTTCCGGGCCGCCTTTTCGGCCAGGCCCGAGGTTCCTTCCCGCTTTTCGAGGATCGCCCAGACGTCCTGCGGCCCAACCCCGGCATCGGCCCATAACACCAGCAGGTGATAAAGCAGATCGGCGCTTTCCGATGCCACCTGGGCCGACGTTCCCGCCGTTCCGGCGATCACGGTTTCCACCGCCTCCTCGCCCAGCTTCTGGCAGATCTTGGAGCGGCCGTCGGCGAACAGCTTGGCCGTGTAAGACGCCTTCGGATCGGCGCCCCTGCGGCCGGCGACGATGGCGAACAGGCGGTCCAGCACGTGGTTCATGTTCAGTCGATCCTGACGGCGACGCCCGCCGCCCGCATATGTTCCTTGGCCTGGCGGATGCTGTGGGTGCCGAAGTGGAAGATGGAGGCGGCCAGCACCGCCGAGGCATGGCCTTCGAGCACCCCTTCCACCAGATGGTCCAGGGTCCCCACCCCGCCGGACGCGATCACCGGGATCGTCACGGCGTCCGAGATGGCCCGGGTGAGAGGCAGGTTGAAACCCTGCTTGGTGCCATCACGGTCCATGGAGGTGAGCAGGATTTCGCCCGCCCCGTAGGCCGCCATGCGCTTCGACCATTCCACCGCGTCCAGGTCCGTCGGATTGCGCCCGCCGTGGGTGAAGATCTCGTATTTGCCGGGCGCCACGGTCTTGGCGTCCACCGAGACCACGATGCACTGGCTGCCGAATTTTTCCGCCGCCTCGCGCACGAATTCGGGATTCTTCACCGCCGCCGTGTTGATGGAGACCTTGTCGGCTCCGGCCAGCAGCAGCTTTCGGATATCTTCCACCCGACGCACCCCGCCGCCCACCGTAAGCGGCATGAAGCATTGTTCGGCCGTGCGGGCCACCACGTCGTAGATGGTGTCGCGGCCTTCATGGCTGGCGGTGATGTCGAGGAAGGTCAGTTCGTCGGCGCCTTCCCGGTCGTAGAGCCGGGCCTGTTCCACCGGATCGCCCGCGTCCACCAGATTGACGAAGTTGACGCCCTTGACCACGCGGCCGTTGTTCACGTCCAGGCAGGGGATGATGCGGGTCTTCAGCATGGCTCAGGCCCTCAGGAACGCGACGGCCGCGGCCGGATCGATGCGGCCGTCGTAGACGGCCCGGCCGCTGATCGCCCCTTCCAGGATGTCGCCGCCCGCCGCCTTCAGCGCCGCCAGGTCCGCCATGGACGACACGCCGCCCGAGGCGATGACGGGAATCGAGACCGCGCGGGCCAAGGCCACCGTGGCTTCGGTGTTGGGGCCCTGCATGGCGCCGTCGCGGGCGATATCGGTATAGACGATGGCGGAAACGCCCGCGTCTTCGAACCGGCGGGCCAAGTCGAGAGCGGTCATGGCCGAAACCTCCGCCCAGCCTTCCACGGCGACGAAGCCGTCCTTGGCGTCGATGCCCACCGCGACGCGGCCCGGATGACGGCGGCAGGCTTCCTTCACAAGATCCGGGTCGCGTAGCGCCACGGTGCCCAGGATGACCCGCGCCACTCCCTGGCCGAGCCAGAAATCCACGGTTTCCAGGGTCCGGATGCCGCCGCCCAGTTCGATTTTCATGGCGACGGCGGCCAGGATCGCCAGCACCGCGTCGGCGTTGACCGGCCGGCCGGCGAAGGCGCCGTTCAGGTCGACCACGTGCAGCCACTCGCAGCCGGCGTCCTGGAATTTGCGGGCCTGGGCGGCGGGGTCGTCGCCGAACACGGTGGCCTTGTCCATCTCGCCGCGCAGAAGGCGGACGCACTGGCCGTCCTTGAGGTCGATGGCGGGCAGGAAGATCATGGCGTCCACTTCAGGAAATTGGCGATCAGCTTGAGGCCCACGGCTTGGCTTTTCTCGGGATGGAACTGGGTGCCGACCATGTTGTCGCGCCCCACCACGGCGGTCACCGGGCCGCCGTAGTCGGCGACGGCGAGGATATGAGCCCGATTCTGGGCGCGCAGGGCGTAGGAATGGACGAAATAGACGTGGCTGCCGTCGGCCAGGCCGGCAAACAGCGGATGGTCCGCCGCCTCGAGGCGCAGTTCGTTCCAGCCCATGTGCGGTATCTTGAGGGCGGAATCGGTGGGCTCCAGCGCCTGAACCACGCCGGGAATCCACCCGAGGCCGGGAAAGTTGCCATGCTCCAGGCCACGCGTCGCCATCAACTGCATGCCGACGCAGATGCCGAAGAAGGGCCGGCCCTTGCCCAGGACTTGGCGTTCCAGGGTCTCGATCATGCCGGGCAAGGCTTCCAGGCCCCGTCGGCAGTCGCCGAAAGCCCCGACGCCGGGCAGCACGATACGATCCGCCGCCGCCACCCGGCCGGGATCGGCGGTGACCACCACGGGGACGGACAGGCCCAGGTCGGCCGCCGCCCGCTCGAAGGCCTTGGCGCAGGACCTGAGGTTGCCGGACCCGTAATCGACGATGGCTATGGTCATCGGAAGAGTTCCGGATGCTGGTCCAGGAAGCGGAATTCGGCGGCCTCGCGGTTCCGGCCGGCCACCACGGCGGCGAAGCGCCAGCCCCGGCGTTCCAGCATGTGGCGCAAGAGATCGTTGGCCACCGATCCCAGCAAAGCCGCCAACCCCAGCGACAGCAGGGCCTGGCCGTCGAGGCCGACGGGAACCAGGGTGATGGCGGCGATCAAGGTGGCGATGGCCACCCCCGTCGCCCACATGCCGTGCCACAGGGCCCAGGCGGGCAGGAACAGGAAGGCCGGCCAGGAAAAGCCTTCCTTGATGACGGCCAACGTCCCGGCGCGAGGTTCCAGGTGCACGGTGAACAGCTGCATCACAGGCTTCCGCCCAGCACGCCCTTGGTCGAAGGCACCACGTCCGCGCGCCGGGGATCGATCGAAACCGCTTGGCGCAGCGCCCGGGCCAGGGATTTGAAACAGGATTCGGCGATATGGTGGTTGTTGTCGCCGTAAAGGCATTCCACATGCAGGGTCAGCCCGGCCGCCTGGGCGAAGGCCTGGAACCATTCCTTGAACAGTTCGGTGTCCATCTCGCCCAGCTTGTCGCGGACGAATTCCACCTTCCAGACCAGATAGGGCCGGTTGGAGGCATCGAGCGCCACCCGGGTCAGGGACTCGTCCATCGGGGCATAGGCGGTGCCGTAGCGGGCGATGCCCTTGCGGTCGCCCAAGGCCTTGGCGATGGCCTCGCCGATGACGATGCCCGAATCCTCCACGGTGTGGTGGAAGTCGATGTGCAGGTCGCCGTCCGCCTTGCAGGCGATATCGATCAGGCTGTGGCGCGATAGCTGTTCCAGCATGTGGTCGAGAAACCCGATGCCGGTCCCGATGTCGTAGGTCCCCGTGCCGTCGAGAGCGACGGTGGCGGCGATGCGGGTCTCGCGGGTCTTGCGTTCCACCGTGGCGGTGCGCATGGAAGGCTCCTCGTCTTTTCCTGCAGTGTCTTCTATCAGGAACCTCGGGCGGCTTCCAGCGATCCGATGCCCAACACAGGGGGATGTGTGAGGTCTCCCGATTGGACGCTATTGATAGTTCGCCATAACTATCCTATAGGAACGTCAATCATGTCTCGAAAAAAGAACCCTATCGAAACCATTTCCAACGGCGGAGAGACCGGTATCCCGGGGTATCGAGACGTTGATCCGAGAAGGTTCGTTGCGAGCCCTCGTATAAGGGCGTAGCGATAGGAATTGAGGGTCGGGCATGGTCCCGTTCCGTTTTTCCGGGCCGACATGAAGATGCCAAGTCGGCCATGACATGCCTGACGGCAATGCATTACATCGGGGTACCACGATGACCGGGTCCAAACTGTTGCTTTCCCAGAAGGCTATCGATCCCCGGGATCGGTTGATCCTCGCCCTGGACGTTCCGAGCGTCGAAGATGCCAAGGCATTGGTCGAACGGCTGGGCGATGCCGTATCCTTCTACAAGATCGGCCTGGAACTTTTCATGACGGGAAGTTATTTCGAGCTTCTCGCATGGCTGACCGAGCGCGGCAAGAAAGTCTTCGTCGATCTCAAGTTCTTCGACGTTCCGCAAACCGTGGCTTCGGCGGTTCGCCAGTTGCATGGCCGCGGGGCTACGTTCGCTACCGTACACGGTAACGACGCCATCCTGCGGGCGGCTAGCGAAGCGAAGGGCGACACCAAGATCTTGGCGGTCACCGTACTGACCAGTCTGGACCGGGGCGATCTCGACGCCCTGGGGTTTCGCACCGATGTCCGGACCCTTGTGCTCTCGCGGGCTAAGCGCGCATTGGAAATCGGGTGCGATGGAGTGATTTCTTCCGGCATGGAGGCCGAGTCCCTCCGCCAGGAACTGGGGGATAGATTTATCATCGTCGTTCCCGGCATTCGTCCGGTGGAAAACAAACCCGCGGACGACCAGAAGCGAACCGTCGATGTGGAAGAGGCCCTCGAGAAGGGAGCCGATTATATCGTTGTCGGGCGTCCTATCCGCCAGGCGCCGGACCCACGCGCCGCCGCCGAAGACATCCAGCGGCGTATCGCGGCGCTATTCGGCTGACAAAGGTCGCTTCTGTTTCTTTCGTTGGTCGACGCTGGACGCTATAGTCCCTCCATGACACAGAATGACACTCCCCTCTGGCACGGCACGACGATCCTGATGGTCCGCAAGGGCGGGCAGGTGGTGATCGCGGGCGACGGGCAGGTCAGCCTGGGCAACACGGTGGTCAAGGCCAACGCCAAGAAGGTCCGGCGCCTGGGCGACGGAGGGGTGATCGGCGGCTTCGCCGGGGCCACCGCCGACGCCTTCACCCTGTTCGAGCGCCTGGAAGGCAAGCTGGAGCAGTATCCGAGACAGCTGGCCCGCGCCTGCGTCGAACTGGCCAAGGATTGGCGCACCGACCGCTATCTGCGGCGCCTGGAAGCCATGATGATCGTCGCCGACAAGGATGTTTCGCTGGTTCTCACCGGCACCGGCGACGTGCTGGAACCGGAAGACGGGGTGACCGCCATCGGTTCGGGCGGCAACTACGCCCTGGCCGCCGCCCGCGCGTTGATGGACCGCGACGATCTGGACGCCCGTTCCGTGGCCGAAAGGGCCATGCGCATCGCTGCCGACATTTGCGTCTTCACCAACACCAATCTTGTCATCGAAACGTTATGACCGTACCGGGAATCGCCTTCACGCCGCGCGAGATCGTTTCCGAGCTTGACCGGTTCATCGTCGGCCAGAACGACGCCAAGCGCGCCGTCGCCGTGGCGCTGCGCAACCGCTGGCGTCGCCAGCAGCTTTCCGATGCGCTTCGCGAAGAGGTGGTGCCCAAGAATATTCTGATGATCGGACCCACCGGCGTCGGCAAGACCGAGATCGCCCGCCGCCTGGCCAAGCTGGCCCAGGCTCCCTTCATCAAGGTGGAAGCCACCAAGTTCACCGAGATCGGCTACGTCGGACGCGACGTGGAGCAGATCGTCCGCGACCTGATCGAGATCGCCATCCACGAAGCGCGCGACCGGCTGCGCAAGGAGGTGCGCGCCAAGGCCGAGCTGCGGGCCGAGGAAAGGGTGCTGGACCTGCTGGTCGGGGAAGCCGCGAGCCCGGAAACCCGTCAGAAATTCCGCAAGATGCTGCGCGAAGGTCAATTGGATGATCGCGAGGTGGAGGTGCCGGTCGAGGAATCCTCGGGCCTGTCCATGCCGACCATCGATCTCCCCGGCATGCCGGGGGCGCAGATGGGCATGCTCAATCTGAACGACATCTTCGGCAAGGCTTTCGGTGCCCGCACCAAGCCCAAGAAGATGACCGTATCCGAATCCTACGAGGTTTTGCTGACCCAGGAAGGCGACAAGCTTCTGGACGAGGACAAGATCGTCAAGGACGCCATCGCCGCGGTGGAAAACAACGGCATCGTCTTCATCGACGAAATCGACAAGATCACGGCCCGTTCCGATGCCAAAACGGTGGGCGCCGACGTGTCGCGCGAAGGTGTGCAGCGGGACCTGCTGCCGCTGATCGAAGGCACCACGGTCTCGACCAAGCGCGGCCCCATCCGCACCGACCATATCCTGTTCATCGCCTCGGGCGCCTTCCATATCGCCAAGCCGTCCGACATGCTGCCCGAACTGCAGGGCCGCTTGCCCATCCGGGTCGAACTGCATCCCCTTTCCCGCGACGATTTCGTCCGCATCCTGACCGAGCCCGAGGCCAGTCTTATCAAGCAGTACAAGGCCCTGATGGCGGTCGAGGACCTGACGCTCGACTTCACCCCCGAAGCCATCGGCGAAATCGCCGACCTGGCCGCCGAGATCAACGCCAGCGTGGAAAACATCGGCGCCCGCCGCTTGCATACGGTGCTGGAAAAGCTGGTGGAGGAAATCAGCTTCACCGCCTCGGAGCGATCCGGAGAGACGGTCGGCCTGACCGCCGAGGACGTGCGCCGCAAGGTCTCCGACCTGGCGAAGAAGGGCGATCTGAAGAAGTTCATTCTCTAATCAGAAACGCGGCCCTTCCGGCCGCTTGCGCCGACCGACGGCGCCTTCGATTTCGGCGACGATCCAATCCAGGGTCTGGTCGTCCAGGCGGCCGATGGTTTCCGACAGCAGGTTGGCCAGTTCGGTCGCCTTGGGCGACAGGCCGGCGGTTTCCACCTTGATGCGGGGATGGGACAGTTCGGCCAGGCGCTTCAGATCTTCCGCCTCGTCCCAGATCAGGCCGAAATAGCCGCAGATCTGCAAGACCATGCCGGGGGCGGGACGGCCCCGGTTGCCGTGTTCCAGGGCGGACAGGTACGCCGCCGAAACGCCCAGGGCCGCCGCCATGTCCTTTTGACGGAGACCTTTGCGGGCCCGAAGATCGCGCAGCCGGTGGCCGAAGGGGGTCATGCCGTTTTCTCCGGAAAGGCGCAGAGATCGGCCACCGGGCAGGCCGGGCAGGCCGGCTTGCGGGCCTTGCAGACATAACGGCCGTGCAGGATCAGCCAGTGGTGGGCGTGGCGCTTGTATTCCGCAGGCGTAACCTTCTCCAGGCCCTGTTCCACCGCCAGGGGGGTCCGGCCGGGCGCCAGGCCGGTGCGGTTGGCCACCCGGAAGATATGGGTATCCACGGCAATCGTGGGTTGGCCGAAGGCCACGTTCAGCACCACGTTGGCGGTTTTCCGCCCGACCCCCGGCAGGGCTTCCAAGGCCTCGCGATCGGCCGGGACCCGCCCGCCGTGCCGTTCCACCAGACGGCGGGACAGGGCGATGATGTTCGCGGCCTTGGCGTTGAACAGCCCGATGGTCTTGATATGCTCCTTCAGCGCCGTTTCCCCCAGCGCCAGTATTCTTTCCGGCGTGTCCGCGACGGGAAACAGGCGCGCCGTCGCCTTGTTCACGCCCTTGTCCGTGGCCTGGGCGGAAAGGACCACGGCAACCAGCAGGGTATACGGACCGACGTAGTCCAGTTCGCTGCGCGGTTCCGGCCGCAGGGCGGCCAGACGGCGGTAGAATTCGGCGACATGGGGCTTTTTCACGACTTGCGGCCTTCGCCGTTCAGGATCAATTCATGGAAGCCAGTCTACACGGGTCCGTCAAGGCCGCCAAATCCGGCAAAAGGTCTTCCATGCACGGCAACATTCATCGACGGCTCGTTCCCCGGCTGGTCATCGCGGCCGTGGCCCTGGCCGGTTTGTTGGGCTTTGGCGTCTTCTACCACCAGCTCGAACAGGTGGACGACAGGTTGGTCGGCTTGGCACGAACCGAATCCGACCACCTGATCCGGCGCATCCTGCCGCATATGCCGCCGCGGTCCGCTCAAGACGCCGCGGCGGTGGAATCGGCCTTGCGGGACTTCGTCATCTCGCCCCGCGCGATCCGGGAAGGCCGTTTCGTCTTCGGCGAAGTCTACGACCCCGACCGCCGTCCGGTGGCCGAGGTGGTCGAGGCGGACAAGCGGCACCTGGAAGCGGAAATGGACAGGGGGGGCCACAAGTTTCCCAAGGTCGACGTCTGGTATCGCAAGATCCGGATCGCCGAAGAACTCTATCTGCAGGCCGTGGTGCCGCTGCGGGCGCCCGACGGCCGGGCGGTCGGGTTCTTCGAGGGCGTCTATCGCGTCGACCCCGACACCCTGGCCGCCATCGGCGGCGCCACCACCGCCAGCGCCATCCTGGTGGTCGTCGCGACGTTGCTGACCGCGGCGTTGCTCTATCCCGTGGTGCTGGGTCTCAACCGCGACCTGATCGCCCGGTCGCAGGATCTCCTGCAGGCCAACCTCAATACGCTGGAAACCCTGGGCGACGCCATCGCCAAGCGCGACAGCGATACCGGCGTCCATAACTACCGGGTAACCCTGTTCGCCATCCGGCTAGGCGAGGCGGTGGGGCTGGGCGAGGCGACGATCCAGGCCCTTATCAAGGGGGCTTTTCTGCACGACCTGGGCAAGATCGGCATCGGCGATGCCATCCTGCTCAAGCCCGGCCGGTTGACCGAGGACGAGTTCGAAGTCATGAAAACCCACGTCGGCCACGGGGTGGACATCGTTTCGCGCTCGGCCTGGCTGGAGGATGCGGCGGATGTGGTGCGCTATCACCATGAAAAGTACGACGGCTCCGGCTATCAGGGCGGTCTGAAGGGGGAAGACATCCCGGTGACGGCCCGGGTCTTCGCGATCGTCGACGTCTTCGACGCCCTGACCTCGCGCCGCCCCTACAAAGCCCCCCTGGGCCTTAAGGAAAGCCTCGATATCCTGCACAAGGGGCGGGGCACCCATTTCGATCCCCGTCTGCTGGACGCCTTCCTGGACTTGGCGCCCGGCCTGCATGCCGCCTATGGGGGGCGCGAGGACGCGGTGGTCGAAAAGGACCTGCAGGCCCTCATGCAACGCTATTTCGGCTAAAGGCCCAGCACGTCTTGCATGGAATAATGGCCGGGATGCCGGTCGGCGCACCAGAGCGCCGCCCGCACCGCGCCGCGAGCGAAGATGGCGCGCGACCCGGCCTTGTGGGTCAGTTCCACCCGTTCGGCCGAACCGGCGAACAGCACCGTATGCTCGCCCACCACGTCGCCGCCGCGCAGGGTGGCGAAGCCGATGTCGCCCGGCTTGCGCTCGCCCGTATGGCCGTCGCGCACTTTCTGCCAGACCGTCTCCAGCGCCACGCCGCGCCCCTCGGCAGCGGCGCGGCCCAGCGCCAGGGCGGTGCCCGACGGGGCGTCCACCTTGTGACGGTGGTGCATCTCGGCCACCTCGATGTCGAAGTCCTCGCCCAGCATGGCCGCCACCTGGCGCGTCAAGCCCAGCAGCAGGTTGACGCCGACGCTGAAGTTGGCCGCCTGGACCACCGGTACCGCCAGGGCCGCCGTCGCGACGGCTTCCTGTTCGAGCACCCCCAGGCCCGTGGTACCCAGCACCAGGCAGGTCTTATGGCGCGCCGCCAGCAAGGCATGCGCGACGGTGGCGCCGGGCAGGGTGAAATCGATCACCGCGTCGGACAGCCGGAACAGGGCTTCGGGGTCTTCGGTCACCGTCAGGCCGCAAGGCTTGTCGCCCGCCAGAACCGCCACGTCCTGCCCGAGGAAGGGGCTGCCTTCCCGTTCCGAACCCCCGGCCAACCCGGCCCCCGGCGTCTCCAGCACGGCCTGCACCAGCATGCGTCCCATGCGGCCGGCGCATCCGACGATTCCGATCTTCATGGCGTCCCCCGGTCGGCGGTTGGCGATTCGGTATCAGGTACCAGTTTCGAGGCGCCGGATGCAAGCGGCCTTGCTCCCATTTTCCCAAGGGGAGTAGGATGGTCGACGCAACAATCGAGAGAGGCTGCCATGCTGTCGTTTCGTTTCCGTCGCGGGCTCGCCGTCCTGGCGACGATGATTCTGGTCGCCGCGGGTGCCGAGGCCACCGAGCTGACCTGGTACGGCCATTCCGCCTTCAAAATCGTCACGCCATCGGGCAAGGTGCTGCTGATCGATCCCTGGGTCGTCAATCCGGCCAACAAGATGGGCAAGGAGGACTTGGCCGGCCTTTCCCGCGTGGATCTGATCCTTGTCACCCACGGGCACAACGACCATATCGGCAATGCGGTCGAAATCGCCAAGACGACGGGGGCCAAGCTGGTGGCCGGCTTCGACCTGTCCAAGGCCCTGGTGCAGTACCGGGGCTATCCCAAGGACCAGGCGACGGCCGCCACGGCCGGGCATTTCGGCGGCGAGATCGCCCTGCTGGACGGGGAGGTCAAGGTGGCTTTCGTGCCCGCGGTGCACGGCTCCGAAGTGGAAACCGGCCCCGGCATGCCGAACGAGGGCTCGCTGCAAACCGGCGGCCCGGCCGGGGCCTTCCTGGTCAGCGTCAAGGACGGGCCCGCCATCTACCACACGGGCGACACCGACGTCTTTTCCGACATGGCTCTGGTCAACCGCTTCCGCAAGGTGGACGTGATGATCGCCTGCATCGGCGACAAGTTCACCATGGGCCCGGAACGGGCCGCCCTGGCGGCCCGCTTCGTCGATCCGGCGAAGATGGTCATCCCCATGCACTATGGCACCTTCCCGGCCCTGACCGGCACCCCGGCGGCCTTCGGAGGGGCCCTGGCCGGGGAAGGGGTCAAGGCGCCGATGCGCGAGATGAAGGTAGGCGAAACCCTCAAGTTCTAAAGACTTCCCGGTTTCATACCCCCGGCACGCCCATGGCGTGCCGGACAGGCGGAATCCGCAAGCCCCGATCCGTTGCGGCTGGTAACAAAATGGTCTAGTACGACCTTCCTGGAGGAATTCCACGATGCAGAAGTTTACCACGCTTACCGGCGTCGCCGCGCCACTGGCCATGATCAACGTCGATACCGACATGATCATTCCCAAGCAGTTCCTGAAGACGATCCAGCGTTCGGGACTGGGCAAGAACCTGTTCGACGAAATGCGCTACACGCCCGACGGCAAGGAAATCCCGGATTTCGTTTTGAACCGGGCGCCCTATCGCGGCGCGGCCATTCTGATCGCCGGCGAGAACTTCGGCTGCGGCTCGTCGCGCGAGCATGCGCCCTGGGCGATCCTTGATTTCGGCATCCGCTGCGTGATCGCGCCCAGCTTCGCCGACATCTTCTTCAACAACTGCTTCAAGAACGGCATCTTGCCGATCCGCCTGCCGGTGGCCACCGTGAACGGCCTGCTGGCCCAGGCGGAGAACGGTGCCAACGCCACCTTCACGGTGGACCTGGAAAGCCGGACCATCGCGGCGCCCGACGGTTCGGTCACGCCGTTCGAGGTCGATCCCTTTCGCCGCCACTGCCTGCTGAACGGCCTGGACGATATCGGCCTGACGCTGCAGAAGGCGGGCGACATCGCGGCTTTCGAGGCTCGCCAGAAGGCCCAGCAGCCTTGGCTTTATGCCTGACCTGCCCCATTCATCCGCCCAGAAAGGTCTCGTCATGTCCACGAAGAAGCCCTTGAAGATCCTCGTCCTGCCCGGCGACGGCATCGGAACCGAGGTGATGAAGCAGTGTCGGCGCGTGATGGACTGGCTGGAAAAGAACAGGGGCTTGATCTTCGACGTTTCGGAAGGCCTGATCGGCGGCGCATCCATCGATGCCCATGGCGTGCCTCTGACCGACGAGACCCTGGCCGCCGCCATGGCGGCCGATGCCGTGTTGCTGGGCGCGGTCGGCGGCCCCAGGTGGGACGACATGCCGTTCGACAAGAAGCCGGAACGGGGCCTGTTGGGCCTGCGCAAGGAAATGGGCCTGTTCGCCAACCTGCGCCCGGCCAGGGTGTTCGACGCCATGGTCGACGCGTCGACCCTGAAGCCGGAAGTGGTCAAGGGCCTGGACATCATGATCGTGCGCGAGCTGACCGGCGGGCTCTATTTCGGCGAGCCGCGCGGCATCGAGGACCTGCCCGGCGGCGGGCGACGCGGCTTCAACGCGCTCAGCTACACCGATACCGAGGTGCGGCGTATCGTCCGGGTCGCCTTCGATCTGGCGCGCAAGCGGAACAAGAAGGTCTGTTCGGTCGACAAGGCCAACGTCCTGGTGTCCATGGTCATGTGGCGCGAGGAGGCCGAGAAGGTCGCCAAGGACTACAAGGACGTGGAACTCAGCCACATGTACGTGGACAACGCCGCCATGCAGCTGGTGCGCAACCCCCGCCAGTTCGACGTCATGGTGACCGAGAACATGTTCGGCGACATCCTTTCCGACGAGGCCTCCATGCTGACCGGCTCGCTCGGCATGCTGCCGTCGGCCAGCATCGGGGAAGCCGACGCCAAGGGCTTCCGCCGCGCCATGTACGAGCCGGTGCACGGGTCCGCCCCGGACATCGCGGGCAAGGACATCGCCAATCCGCTGGCGACCATTCTCAGTCTCGCGATGATGCTGCGTTATTCCTTCGACCTGGGCAAGGAAGCCGACCTGATCGAGACGGCGGTGGAAAACGTGCTGAACGGCGGCTTGCGCACCGCCGACATCATGCAGACCGGCATGGCCCGGGTGTCCACTGCGGTGATGGGCGAATCGGTTACCCGCGGGCTCGACAAGCTGGCCGGCTGAAGAAGCGCCTCCGGTCACCCGCAGGGGTGGGGGCCGGGGGGCTTGGACGGCGGCCGTCCGATGAGGGCGGACGACCGCCGGGGACGCCGGGGTCAGGCGGCGACCGAAGTGGTCGTATTGGCGAGTCCGGCCAGGCCCGACTTTTCGTAGCTCTTGACCGCTTCCAGCAACATGGCGATCAACCGGTTGTCGAGGGAGGGGGCTCCGTCTTCGGTGCCCGCCCCGCCGTCGGATCGTCCCGCGGCCATACCGGCCACGAACTGTTCCTTGGTCAAGGCGCCGGAGCCTTCCCCATCCATCTCTTCGAACATGGCGGTGGCTTCCTCCTCGCCCAGTTCCGGGGGCTGGCCGGCCAGCCATTCCGACAGCGATACGACCCCGTCCTGGTTGGTGTCCAAGTCGTCGAAGAAGGCCGAGGCCTGGCTGTCCTCGTCGTCCCTGCCGCCCGAGGCGCCGCCCGGAGGCGGACCGCCGGCCATGGGAGGCGGCGCGGCATCCTTCATGGCTTCGGTAAACTGCTCCTTGGTCAGGCTGCCGGTTCCTTCGGCGTCCAGTTCGTCGAAGAAGGCGTTGGCGTCCTCCTCGCTCACTCCTTCGGGGCGGCCGGCGACGAATTCCTCGCGGCTGACGTCGCCGTCGCCATCGTCATCCAGGCTGTCGAAGAACCGGGACGGATCGGGCGGTCCCTTGTCTTCCTGCTGCTGGATCAGGGCCGCCTGCATCTGGCTGTGCATCTGCTGGAAGGCGCCAAGAAGGTCGTTCTCGGTCAGCGCGCCCGTACCCTGGGGATCCAGGGTATCGAACAACTGGCCCGCCTTTTCCGAGGAGTCGGCGTCGGGCGCGCCGGAGACGAATTCGTCGCGGGTGACCTTGCCGTCGCCATCGGTGTCGATGCGGCTGAACAGGTTGCGGATCTGCGACGCATCGGGGGCGCCGTAACCGCCAATTCCTTGCATCATGGGGATCTCCTTGTCCGGGGCGCGAGGGCCGGGGGGGCCTCGCATATCCGTTTCACGGGCGGGTATTACCGATCCATGCGCCCTCGCGAAAATTTTTTTCGTCGGCATGGTTAATTTTTCGCAAGGATTTGCCCCGCCGGTCCGTGATAAGGCCGAGAAGGGTAATTCAGGAAGCGGTGGGGCCGGTTGGACCGGAACGACCAGGAAAACGACGACGCGTTGCTGACCGCCATCGCGGCGGGCGACCGGGGAGCCTTCCGGCGGCTGATGGAAAGGCATGCGCGTCCGGCCCTGGCGCTGGCCCAGCGGATTTCCGGCAACGCCCAGGATGCGGACGACGTGGTGCAGGAGGCGTTTCTCAAGGTCTGGGCCGTGGCCGCGGGCTGGCGAAGCGGTGGCGAGGCGCGATTTTCCACTTGGCTCTACCGGGTGGTGGTCAACCTTTGCATCGACCGCCGCCGCCGCAGGCCCCTGGCGCCCCTGGACGAGGCTGGCGATCCCGCCGATCCGGCGCCGGATGGGGCGGATACTGCGGCAGCCGGCCAGCGCCGCCGGCTGCTATTGGAAGCCATGGCCCAATTGCCCTCCCGACAGCGGACCGCCTTGGCGCTATACTATTTCGCCGAGGTCGACGGTCCCGAGTCGGCTTACCACCTGGGTCTTACCGTATCCGCTCTCGAGGCCCTGCTGGTACGGGCCCGCCGGGGACTGAGAGGATATCTGCTGCGTCGAGGATTGAAGAATTTCGGAGACCTGCCATGACCGCTTCCTGGGAACGTGATGAGTCTTTCGCCAAATGGCTGCGGCAGGCCTTGCCGCCCGTGGAAATCGAAGCCGAGCGGACCGATCGCCTGATCGCGGCGGTCTTGAACCGCGTCGAGACCCCCGAGATGGCCGGAACATCGAAGGGAAGTTGGCTGGCCCGGCTCTGCCCGCCCGCCTGCCTTGAGGTCTCGTTGCGCTTCGCCGTCCCCATGGCGGCGGGACTGGCGGTCGGCGTCCTGGCCGGAAGCTGGCTGGAAGCGGCCGAGCCGGCGGGACTGCTACCCCACCTCCTGACGCCGGCGTTCGGGATGGAGATGCGCTGATGCCTCTCAAGACCTGGATCCTGCCCCTGTCGCTGGCGGCCAACGTTTCCCTGGTCACCATCGTCGGCATGCATGCCACCGGATTGGACCAGGCCCCTTACCGCCATCCGCCGCCGGGTCCGCCCGATTTCATCCACATGGCGGAACGCATGGCCGACGACATGCCGGCGGAAGACGGCCGGCGGCTGGTCGCTTCCTTCAAGGCCCGGGCCCGGGAATTCGACCGGGGACACGAAGCGATGCGCAACGCCAGGGACGCCATCAAATCGGCGATCGCCAGACCGGATTTCGATGCCAAGACCTTGAAGACCGCCTTGGACGGCGTGCGGACGGCACGCGACCTGCTGGACGAGACCATTGCCCAGGCCATGGTGGAAGCCGCCGCCGCCATGTCGCCGGCCGGCCGTGAGAAGCTGGGCGCCGGCCCCATGCCGGGCGGCCCGCCGCCCCCGCCGCACAAGCGTTAGTCCAGGCCTTTTTCCATCGCCGCGGCCAGGCGCCGGGCGAAGGCCTGGGGATCGGGTACCGGTTCCCCTTCCAGGATGCGGGCCTGATCGAGCAGCAGGTGCGCGGCATCGGCAAGGGCCGGGCCGGCGGTCTTGGCCTGGATGGCCAGACGGCGGATCAGGGCGTGGCGCGGGTTGATTTCCAGGACGCGCGGGCTCAGGTCGTCCAGGCGCTTGTGCTGCTTGAGGATGCGTTCCAGGTGCATGTCGAGCCCGTCTTCGGCCGCCACCAGGCAGACCGCGCTGTCGGTCAGGCGTTCCGAGATGCGCACGTCCTTCACCGCGCTTCCCAGCGCGTCCTTGAGGGCGACCAGCAGATCGGCCAGGTTCTCGGCCGGGGCCGATTCCTCCTTCTTCTCCTCGGTGGCCGGCTCCGTCCCCGCGACCTTGCCCAGGTCGACGCCACCCCGGGTCACCGACTGGAAGGGCTTGTCGCGAAAATTGGCGATGGCAGGAATCCAGAACTCGTCCACCGGATCGGCCAGCAGCAGCACATCCACGCCCTTCTTGCGGAAGCCTTCCAGTTGCGGGCTGCGCGCCAGTTGGTCGGCATCCTGACCGGTAATGTAGAAGATGGCTTCCTGGCCTTCCTTCATCGCTTCCACATAGGTTTCGAGCGAGATGGCGCCCTCGGCGCCCGTATGGCGGAAACGGGCCAGCGGCAGCAGCTTGTCGCGGTTCTCGAAGTCCTCGTAGAGCCCTTCCTTGAGCACTGGGCCGAAGGACTCCCAGAACGCCGCGTAGTCCTCGGGCGCCGCCTCGGCCTTTTTCTTCAACTCGCCCAGCACCTTCTTGACCAAGCCGGCCTTGATCTTGGCCAGCTTGGGGTCCTTCTGCAGCATCTCGCGGCTGATGTTCAGGGACAAATCCTCGGAATCCACGATGCCGCGCAGGAAGCGCAGGTAGGGCGGCAGCAGGCCCTCGCAGTCCTCGGTGATGAAGACCCGGTTGACGTAGAGCTTGACCTTGGGCTTGCGCTCGGGATCGAACAGGTCGAAGGGCTTGGCGGTCGGCACGAACAACAGGTGGGTGTAGGAAAGCACGCCCTCCGCCCGGCCGTGCAGGGTCATCCAGGGTTCGTCGAAGGCATGGGCCACGTGGTGATAGAATTCCTTGTACTGTTCCGCCGTCACTTCCTTGGCCGGCCGGGTCCAGAGGGCGGAGGCGGTGTTCAAGGTTTCGTCTTCGCCTTCCTTGCCCCCCTTCAACAGGATAGGGATACCGATGTGATCGGAGTAGGTCTTGACGATCCGTTTCAGGCGGTTGTGGTCCAGATATTCCTTGTCGTCCTTGCGCAGGAACAGGGTCACCGTGGTGCCGGCGGTATCGCGGACGGCCTCCTCGATGGTGAATTCGCCCAGACCGTCCGACACCCAAAGCCAGCCTGCCGCCTCGCCCGCCTTGCGAGTCACGACCTCGACCCGTTCCGCGACCATGAAGGAGGAATAGAAGCCGACACCGAAGCGGCCGATCAGGTCCACGTCCTTGCGGGAATCCCCCGACAAGCCGTTGAGAAAGGCTTGGGTTCCCGACCGGGCGATGGTGCCCAGGGTCTCGACCAGGTCGTCGCGGTTCATGCCGATGCCGTTGTCGGCGATGGAGAGCGTCTTCTTCTTGGCATCCGCCGTCAGTTCGATGCGAAACCCGCCTTCGCCCGGTCCCAGGTCCGCCTGGGTGAGCGAGAGGTAGCGCAGCTTGTCGCAGGCGTCGGAAGCGTTGGAGATCAGCTCGCGCAGGAAGATCTCCTTGTGGCTGTAAAGCGAGTGGGCGACGATATCCAGCAAACGGCTGACTTCGGCCTGGAACGTGAATTTTTCCTGCGACATGGCGATCCCCTCCGGTGACGGTCGGGGGTGATCTAGGCCGGAAGGCCGAATTCCGCAAGGGCCCGGCGGTACTGGTCGGCGGAGGCAGCGCCGAAACAGCAGAAAATCAACGTATCGAGCGCGGCCGGGGCCTTGGCCCATGCCGTCGTCACGGCGGCAGCGTCACAGCGGCCCCAGCCGGGCTTCGGCCAAGGGGCGCAGCGGCGTTTCGGGCCGGGCGCCCAGGTGGGAAATGATTTCGGCCGCGGCGATGCCGCCCAGCCGGGCACAGGTCGCCAGATTCTTGCCCGCGGTCAGGCCGAACAGGAAGCCGGCCGCATAGGCATCCCCGGCCCCGGTGGTATCGACCACCCGTATCACCGGCTCGGCGTCGACGACATGAAGTTCCTCGCCGGCCACCACCACCGAACCCTTTTCGCCCCGTGTCAGGGCGGCGATTTCGCAGTGGCCCCGCACCTGCTGCAAGGCCGCGTCGAAGCTTTCGGCCTTGTAGAGGTGCTTGATTTCCGCCTCGTTGGCGAACAGCACGTCGACATGGTCGGCAAGAAGCGTCAGGAAGTCGTCGCGATGGCGGTCGACGCAGAACGGATCGGATAGCGACAGGGCGACCTTGCGACCGGCCTCCTTGGCGATCCGGGCCGCCTTGACGAAGGCGTCCTTGGCGTGCGGCGGGTCCCAAAGGTAGCCCTCCAGATAGGTCACCTGCGAGGCGGCCACCAGGTCGGGGTCGATGTCGTCGGGATAAAGTTGCGTGCAGGCCCCCAGGTAGGTCTGCATGGTGCGCTGGGCATCGGGCGAAACCAGGACCAGGCAGCGGGCGGTGGAGGGACCGCCCGCCAGCGGGGCGCTGCGGAAGGTGACGCCCAGGGCCCGGATGTCGTGGGTGAAGACCTGGCCAAGTTGGTCGGTCGCCACCTTGCCGATGAATGCCCCCGCCCCGCCCAGGGACGCCAGGCCGGCGATGGTGTTGGCGGCGGAGCCGCCGGAGCATTCGATGGCGGGCCCGATCTGGTCGTAGAGCCGGCCGGCCATGGCTTCGTCGATCAGGGCCATGGTCCCCTTGGCCAAGCCGTGGCCCGCCAGGAAGCCGTCGTCGGCATGGGCCACCACGTCGACGATGGCATTGCCGATCCCCAGTACCCCGTAACGAACCTCGACCATCGTATCCTCCCGGTATTGATGAAGGCGGCAGTATAACGGGCCGAAGCAGCCCCGCAAGGTTCGGCTTGCCGACGGGGGCGGGACGGGGTACACCGACGGAGACGTCTGGCAAAACGATTCCGGATTCAACATGATATCTGCTTTCGTTAAGGGAGTGCATCAATTAACCGATCCGGCCACCCGCCAGGTGGTTTGGCTCGCCCTGGGGTTAGCCACCCTCGCCCTGGGGGGATTATGGACCGCCGTGGGCTATCTGTTGGCCCACACCGCCGTCTTCGACGCCGGATGGATCGAGACGGCCGTCGACCTGTTGGGAGGCCTGGCTACCCTGGTCTTGACTTGGCTATTGTTTCCCGCCGTGGTCAGCGGGGTGATCGCGGTGGCTCTCGACGCGCTCGTTACGGCGGTGGAACGGCGGCATTACCCCGATCTGCCGACGGCATCCGGTCTGACCCTGGGGGAGGAACTGGCTGCGGCGGGGATTTTCCTTCTGGTCAAGGTCGTCGTGAACCTGATGCTGTTGCCCTTCCTGTTGCTCGGGCCGGTGTTTCCTTTTGTGTTCGTGGCGGCGAACGGCTATCTTCTCGGGCGGGAGTACTTCGAACTGGTGGCGCTCCGGCGGTTGCCGCGCGAGGAAGCCAGGGCCCTGCGCAAGTCCCGTTCCTGGTCGGTTACGGCCGCCGGGAGCCTTTTGGCCCTGATGATGGCGATTCCGGTGGTCAATCTCGTGGCCCCCGTGATCGGCGCGGCGGCGATGGTGCATCTGTTCGAGACCTGGCGCCGCGCACGCGCGTCCGAACCCACGCTGGCAAAGGGATGAGGTTTCCATGTTCCGCAAGAAGGATGACGCGGGGTCCCCGGGACCGAAGGACGGCGAAGGCGACATGTCCGCGCCGCCCCTGAAGCCTTTTTCCAAGCGCGGCTCCCATACGCCGCCCAAGCTGCCGTCCAAGACGACCTTCACGCCCACCGAAGCGCCGCGTCGCGCCGTCGAGTTGCCCAGTCTTTCGGCGCCCCGGCGCCTGGATCGGCCACGCTTGGGCGACGCCGACAGCAAGCGCCTGACCGTCGGCCGCGAGATCTGCCTGTCGGGCGAGATCACCTGCTGCGACAAGCTGGTGGTCGAGGGCCGGGTCGAGGCGACGCTGTCGGACGCCCGTGCCATCGAGGTGGCGTCCTCCGGCTACTTCAAAGGTCGGGCCGTGGTCAACGAAGCGGACATCAGCGGGCGTTACGAAGGCGACCTGATCGCCCATGACCGCTTGGTCGTGCGGGCCGGGGGGTTGGTGACCGGGTCCATTCGCTATGGCCGGATCATTATCGAGTCCGGGGGCAGGATTTCCGGCGACATGCAGGCGCTGGCCGACGTCGAAGGCGCGGACGAGCCCCCGGTGCCGCAGGGTACGCCTTCCACCTTCTGACTCGGGGGAGAATACCGCATGCCGCGTCGTTTCGGAATGCTGGCGGCGGCGGTCTTGATTCTCGGGGCTTGTTCCGGAATCGTCGCGACCGAGGACGACCCTCCGGCGCGTCCCCAGGAAGAACAGGCGGCACCGGCCACCACTCCGCCGGACGAGAATCAGGCGGCCCTGCCCCCGGCCGCCGACGTCCCGCCCGCCAGATCTTCCGTGGCAAGCCCGGATCATTTCAAAGGCATGACCCAGGGCGAGGTGACCGAGGCGATCGGGACGCCCGATTTCACCCGCAAGGATCGGGCCGCGCGACTCTGGCAATACAACGGCAAGCGCTGCGCGCTGGATCTCTTTCTCTATCCGCAGAAGGACGGCATTCTGCGGGTTACCCATGTGGACGTCCGGGTGCGCAGTCCTGAGATCGTAGACTGGCCAACCTGCGTGGCCGAGATTTCGACTGCCCGCCAGAAATCCAAGACATCAAAGGGTTAGCGTTTTCTCTTCAACAAGACATAGAAGGCGCCACTGCCGCCGTGGCGGGGCTGGGCCGGAGCCACGGCCAGAATTCGGGTGCGCAAGGGCGCCTCGTTCAGCCAGCGCGGGACCATGGCCCGAAGGACGCTGCCTCCCGTCGTTCGCCCCTTGCCCGTGATGACCAGGACACAGCGCCGCCCTGCCGTCTGGGAGCTTAGAAGAAAGATGTCCAGGGCACGGTGGGCCTCGTCCTGGGTATGGCGATGGAGATCGATCGCGCCGTCCAAGGACATTTCGCCCTTGCGGAACCGTTCCGCGGTACGCTTGTCCACTCCGGCCGTGCTGCCGACTGTCAGGTCCGGCGGCAGCTTGGATACGGGCGGTGGCGGCGGTATCACGAGAATCCGGGGTCGTTCCGTGCACGACGAAGTCGCGGTCTCCGGGTCGGGAGCGGAAGTCGCCGCAGGGATCGCCTGGGCCTGGCGGCGGCGGCGGCGCAGAGGTTTGACCGAAGCCACCACGTGAGCCCATAGTTCTTCTTCGTCCGGCGCCAGGACACGGTGGCGGGATTTTCCGGGTTTTACCGTCATTTCAGGAGCTTGGCGGAATAGGCTGCGCAATGGCTTGCGGGCGTTTCGGCAACAGGAGGAAATATCGTCCCTTTTGTTTCATATGGCCCGCCCTGGCCATGGCCTCGGGCCCATGGCCCCAGAAGACATCGCCGCGCACCGGCCCCGTAATGGCCCCGCCGGTATCCTGGGCCACTAGAAGCCGTCTCAGGGGCCGGGATGGGTCCAGAGGATCGGAGGTTTCCAGCCACAGCGGCGCGCCGTAGGGCAAAAACCGCTTGTCCACCGCCAGACTGCGGCCGGGAGTAAGGACCACGCCCTGCGCCCCGATCGGACCGTCGCCCTCCACGGTCCGGAAAAAGACGTAGGAGGGATTGGCGTTCAGCAGGCCGGCAGCCTGAGTCGGGTTGGCGGCAAGCCAGGCCCGGATCGCCGGCATGGTGATGTCTTCCCGCCGCATGACGCCGCGGTCGGCCAGTTCGGCGCCGATGGCCCGGTAGGGATGGCCGTTGCGCCCCGCATAGCCGACGCGGACGGTCCTGCCGTCGTCGAGGGAAATGCGGCCGGAGCCCTGAACATGCAGGAAAAACAGCTCGATCGGATCGTCCACCCAGAAGAGTTCCTGGGCTTTACCGTCCAGGAACCCCGAAACGATTTCGTTCCGGCTGGCGTAGGGTACGAGGTGGCCTCCCTGCAGGCGGCCGTTCAGCTCCTGGCCTTTCCAATCGGACTTGAATCGACCCAGGTCTGCGGTCACCAGATCCTTTGGACGGGCGTGGACGGGATGTCGGTAGGGGCCGTGCTTCTTGCGGGAGCCCTTTAACTCGGCCTCGTAATATCCTGTGAAAAGGCCTTCTTCCCGGTCGTTGTCCGCCACCAGGAAGGGAGAGAACCAGGTTTCGAAAAAGCGCCGTGCCCCGGCGTCGTCGTTAACCGGCTGTCCGGCGGCGGCCTTGCAGGCCGCCTGCCATTCGTCGGCCCGCCCCAGGTCGGGACCGCCGTCCTTCACGGCGCCGCCGTTGTCGAGGGGCCGGCCGGAGGACAAGGCGTCGAGGCGAGGGCAGGAGCGGCGAAATGCCGCCAGGGCCTCGCCATGGCGGTCGGTCTCCCAGCCGGCCAGACGGGAATAGGAGACGGGGGTCAGGGACAAGTGGGGTTCGGGCATCTTGGCGGGCGGCGGCGGCGCTACGGCGCAACCGGCCAGCCCGAGCAGGACCGCGACGAGCCCCCTATTCGGGGCTTTGGGTCGCCACCAGCGTCCAGTTGGGATCGCGCGAGCGGGTATCACGGGCAAATGTCCAGAAATCGACGACATCGACAACCAGGTTTGGATCGCCTTCTACCACCTTGCCGTCGGCATCTCGGGTCACGGTGACTTGTTCGCTGACGAAACGGATGGTTACCTGGGCCATCCGGCCTTCGAGGCTCGCCTCCGTCAGCTCGGCGCCGCGGATGCCCACCAAGGTAGCATCGAGGACATGACCGGCCTTCTGGCGCTCGCGGATGGATTGGGCGAAGTTCTCGAAGACCTCGGGGCTGAGCAAGCCCTTGAGAGTATCCAGATCCGCCGCGGCGAAGGCATTGAGGATCATCTCAAAGGCGACGCGAGCACCCCCCAGCATTCCGGCGGCGCTGAAATCGCCGTCGACGGTACGGATTGCCGCCAAGCCGATTTCGAGGGGCGTACGGGGTTCCGGCTCCGGCCCTTCCTCGACGTCCTCGACACGGGCCGCTTTGCGCCCGGGCAAGGGAATGACATTGTCGGAGCTCGCGCTCTCGTCGTCCCTGGCCGCTTCCGGATTCCGGTCCTTGCGGAAGGGATCGGGAAAGCCGCCTTCGTGGCCATCGCGCTTGCCCAGCACGCTGCGCAGGCGCAAGGCCAGGAAAACCGCGATCAAGGCGAAGAGAATGATGTCGAATGCCTGCAAGGGGCGGTCCTTACTTTTCTGTCCAGGGGGAGAAAGTAATGCCTCCAGCGGCCCGCGTCCAGACAGCGGTTGTAGGAATCGGCGATCCATGGTAGCCAGACCCCGCGATTCAGAGGGGAGCCCCGCCATGTCCGACCGCACCGATACACCCACCGACGTCCAGGCCGCCCAGCCGCCTCTTGCCGTCGCCGGTCAATATATCAAGGATCTGTCCTTCGAGGTCCCCGGCGCACCTGGCATCTTCGGCCAGATGCAAAAGCAGCAGCCCGATATCGCGGTCAATGTGGACGTCAATGCCCACGGACTGCAGGAAAAGCTGTTCGAGGTGGTCCTGAACGTCCGGGCCGAATGCAAGGTGGGCGAGACCGTAGCCTTCATCGCCGAACTTTCCTACGGGGGGCTGTTCACCCTGAACGTCGCCCGCGAACATCTCGAGCCCATGTTGCTCATCGAATGCCCGCGCCTCCTGTTCCCCTTCGCCCGCAACATTCTGGCCGATCTGACCCGTGACGGGGGTTTTCCGCCCCTGATGCTGGGTATGGTCGATTTCGTGGGTATGTACCAGAACCAGCTGCGCGAACGCGAGAAGGCCGTCGGCGAGCCCGTCGGCAACGCTTGATTCAAGCGTCCCAGATCGGCGCCGTCAGCTTCGCGAGAAAAGTCCGATGGGCGGCTTCCTCCTCGGCCAAGGGAGCGAAATGCCGCGCCGGCCGGTCGCCGCGAGCCGCCGTCGGCACCGCTCCGGCGTTCTGTGCCGCCTTGGCCGCCGCCAGGGCCAGACCCGGCTGGCGGCCGCCGATCAGTTCCAGGTAGACCTCGGCCAGCAACAGGGAATCCTTCAGGGCCCCATGCAGGTCACGATCGCCGTTATCGATGCCGAAACGCTTGCAGAGGGCGTCCAGATTCGCCTGGGCGCCGGGAAAGCGTTTGCGGGCCAGGGCCACGGTATCGGTGGCCCGTCCCAGGGGAATGGCGACGCGGTCCAGCCGCGCCAGTTCAGCATTGATGAAGCCCAGGTCGAAGGAAGCGTTGTGGATGACCAGCGGCGCTTCGCCGACGAAATCCAGGAAGTCCTCGGCGATGTCGGCGAAAGTCGGATGGGTGGAGAGAAATTCCGCCGACAGGCCGTGCACGGCGAAGGCCTCGGCCGGCACGTCCCTTTCGGGATTGACGTAGCGATGGAAGTCGCGGCCTGTGGGCAGGTGGTTTTCCAACTCCACGCAGCCGATCTCGACGATGCGGTGGCCGCCCAAAGGGTTCAGACCCGTCGTTTCCGTATCCAAAACGATTTCACGCATTGCCTATATCTCCACCTACAATCCGCGCCTTACACCATATCTTGAAAGCAAGTCCGTAACAATCGCCAATATGGCCTTGCGGCTGAAGGCTTTATCGAGGCCGGTTGGGATGATGTAGTCGGCCCGACGGCGTTTGTCCGCATCCGGCATCTGGCGGTCCAGGATGGCCGCCTGGCGGGCGCGGGTCACGCCCGGGCGCGCCAGGACCCGGGCCAATTGGACCCGCGGGGGGGCCGAAACCACGGCCACCGCATCGCAGCGTCCTTCGGCGCCGGTCTCGTACAGCAGGGGAATGTCGAGCACCGCCAACACCGCGCCCCGCCTGGCCGCCCGGCGAAGAAAGGCGTCTTCCGCCGCCGCCACCATGGGGTGGAGGATGTCCTCCAGGCGCACAAGCGCCGCCGGATCGTCGAAGACCCGCCCGCCCAGAAGCGTCCGGTCGACCGCACCGTCGTGGACGACACCGGGAAAGGCCCCGCCCACCGCCGGCACCGCCGCCCCGCCCTTGCCCAGCAGGCGATGGACGCAAGCATCGGCATCATGGACGGGGATTCCCAAGGAGCGCAGATCGCGGGCCGCCTTGGTCTTGCCCATGCCGACCGATCCTGTGAGGCCCAGGACGATCATGGTTTCGGGGTGGCGAGCACGAAGGCCCGGAGTTCGTCCGTCACTTCGGGTTCCCGGCCGAACCAGGCGGCGAAGCCGGGCCGAGCCTGGTGAAGCAGCATGCCGAGCCCGTCGACCGCCGGATTGCCGCGGGCGCGGGCGGCGGCAAGCAAAGGCGTTTCCAGGGGTGCGTAGACGATGTCGGTGACCAGGGCCTCAGGCGGCAGCACGGCAAGGTCCAGGTCGAGGGGCGGCTGGCCCTTCATTCCCAGAGTGGTGGTATTGACCAGCAGAACCGCGCCATCCAGAGCGGCGGCACGGTCGGCCCAATCGACCACCCGGATGGGCCCGCCCAGGGTGGCGGCCAGGTTTTCCGCCCGGTCCCGGGAACGGTTGACCAGGCGCAGATCCGGCACACCGTCGTCGACAAGGGCGGCGACGACGGCACGGGCCGCGCCGCCGGCACCCAGCACCACGGCGGGACCGGCCGCCGACCTGAAGCCGGGCTGGCCGGCCCGCAGGTTTTCGAGAAAGCCGAAGGCATCGGTGTTGCGACCGAGCAGACCGCCGTCTTCCCGCACCACCAGGGTATTGACGGCCCCGATACGCCGCGCCAGGGGTTCCAGTTCGTCCACCACGGCAAAGGCGGTTTCCTTGTGCGGCACGGTGACGTTGGCACCGGCAAAGCCCAAACGCGGCAGCAGGCGGATGACCACCTCGCAATCCTCGGGCCGCACGGCAAGGGGCAGGTAGGCACCGTCGATTCCGTAACGGTCCAGCCAGAACCCGTGCAGGCGCGGCGACAGGGAATGGCTTACGGGCCATCCCATCACCCCTGCCAGCCGTGCCCTTCCGGTCAAGATCATCAGGACGAGAGAACCCCGTGGCGGCGGAGGAAGTCAAGCAGCGGCAACAAGGGTAGGCCCAGGATCGAGAAGTAATCCCCATCGATACGCGAAAAAAGTTGCACGCCGATCCCTTCCAGGCGATAGGCACCGACCGAATCCAGGACGTCCGGCCCCGCCCGGTCCAGATAGGCGTTCAGGAACTCATCCGAGAAGGAGCGCATGGTCAAGACCGGTTCGGCCCGATGTTCCCAGAGCAACTCATCGTCCCTTGCCGCACAGACGGCGCTGACCAAGCGGTGATCGCGACCGCGCAGGAATTCCAGGTGGCGGCGGGCTTCGGTGCGATCTCGGGGCTTGTCGAAACGCCGCCCGCCGCAATCGAGGATCTGGTCGGCACCGATCACCAGGGCGCCAGGATGGCGTTCCGCCGTCCGGCGGGCCTTGGTTTCCGCCAGCCGGGCGGCGAGGTCGGAGGTGGACCGCTCCGCCAAATCGGCTTTGATCGCCGCTTCGTCGACATCGGCCGGCCGGATTTCGAATTCCAGACCGGCATGGCGGAGGATCGTGGCGCGGACCGCGCTCGCCGAAGCCAGGACGAGAGGCGTCACCAGCCGGTCTCCACCCGATCCTTCAGGTGCTGCAGGATAAGGGTCGCCGTTTCCTCGATGGACTTGCCCGAGACATCGATGAGCGGCCAGCCATGCTTGTTGCAGAGCCGCTTCGCCTCCTCGACCTCGCGGTTCACCGTGGCGACATCCACGTAGTCCGAGGTCGGGTCCTGGTGCATGAGTTCGAGGCGATGCTTGCGCACCTTGACCAGTTGACGCGGGTCCTTGGTCAGGCCGACGACAAGGGGACGGGTGAGCTTGAACAGTTCCTGGGGCAGCGGACAGCCGGGAACGACCGGAACGTTCGCCGCCTTGATGCCGCGATTGGCCAGGTAGATGCAGGTCGGGGTCTTGGAGGTGCGCGACACGCCGACCAGCACCACGTCGGCCCGGTTGAGGGTTGCCGCCGCTTGGCCATCGTCGTGGATCAAGGAAAAGTTGATAGCCTCGATGCGTTCGAAATCGGCGGCCCCCAGGGCGTGCTGATAACCCGGCCGCAGATGGGCTTCGGCCTTCAGGTAAGTACCCAGGGCGGCCAGGACCGGGTCGAGCACGCAGAGGTAGGGCACCTTCAGATCCTCAAGGCCATCCTCCAATATCTTGCGCAAATCCGAATCGACCATGGTGAAAAGGACCAAGCCCGGCGCCTTGCGGATCGCGGCAAGCACCTTGTCGATCTGGGCCCCCTCCCGGACCAGGGGCCAAGAATGCTGGCGCATCTTGATCTCGTCGAACTGGGCGACGCAAGCCCGGGCCAGCATGGCCACGGTTTCGCCGGTGGAATCGGAAACCAAATGCAGATTATGGCTGCTCATCTAAAGTGTCCCCGCGCCCCTGTGGATTGGTTGGGGATAAGCCCGGTGGCGGGGTGGCTGGGCCAAATACTCCCCGCTTCCGTTTTTCCCATCCGTCCTGTTGTTTATCGTGGATGGGATTATACAAGGACTGTTGGAAAGGACGCCAGGGGTCCCTTGACCGCGAGTCATCCACCGGACTTTCGAAAGATATCCAAGCCGAAACGGGGTTGGCGGGTCCAGGGTGGAACGCGATGCGGAAGGATACTATCCCCGTTTTTCCATCGACCCCCGGCACGACAGTGGTAAGACTGGGGAAAAGCCTGGGATGAAATCTAATCCCCAGGTTCCACCGCGCTACAACCTCAACCACCTTTTTTTCATCTTTGAAAATAAGGGTAGATTGGGGTTTGATAAGTGCCGATCCCGCCAAGCCATCCAGGGGAACCAATGACCATCAGGAAACCATTTCTCGCCGCGATGAATGGCGAGGTCCAGGCCAGGCCGCCGTTCTGGCTCATGCGGCAGGCGGGCCGGTATCTTCCGGAATACCGCGAGGTTCGCAAGCGAGCGCCGACCTTCCTGGATTTCTGTTATTCGCCGGATTTGGCGGTGGAAGTCACCCTTCAGCCGCTGCGGCGCTATGGCATGGATGCGGCGATCCTGTTCAGCGATATTCTCGTGGTACCGGATGCCCTGGGCCAGAAGGTGGAATTTCATGAGGGACGCGGACCGGTTCTGGAGCCGGTGCGTTCGGTGGCCGAATTGGGCCGACTGGGTATGGATCGTTTCCACGAGCATCTGGCGCCGGTCTACGAGACGGTCAGACGCCTGACGAAGGCGATTCCCGAGACCACCGCCCTGATCGGCTTTGCCGGGGCGCCCTGGACCGTCGCCACCTACATGGTGGAGGGACACGGCAGTAAGGACTACCTGGCGACTCGCGGCTGGGCTTATCGCGATCCGGAAGGCTTCGGCAAGTTGATCGATCTGCTGGTGGAAGCCACCGGTTCCTATCTGGAAGCCCAAATCCGCAATGGCGCGGAGACGGTGCAGATCTTCGACAGTTGGGCTGGAGTTCTGAGCGAATCCGAATTCAAGCGCTGGGTAACCGATCCAACGGCCAAGCTGGTGCGCCGCCTTAAGGCGACATGCCCCGCTGTCCCGGTGATCGGTTTTCCGCGTGGAGCCGGAATTCTTTACGACACCTATGTTCGCGATACCGGTGTCGATGGCGTCAGTCTGGATTCGACGATCCCGGCAAGCTGGGCGGCGCAAATTCTTCAGCCTCGGTGTACGGTGCAAGGCAATCTGGACAATTTGGCGCTGGTGGCAGGCGGCGAGGCGTTGGAGCGGGAAACCCGGCATATCCTGGAAACGCTGGGCAGGGGTCCGTTCATCTTCAACCTGGGACACGGTATTCTGCCCGAAACGCCGCCCGAACATGTTGCTCGCCTGGTGGAGTTGATTCGTGGCTGAACGCTTGGCTGTGGTCGTGATGACCATGGGCGGCCCGGATTCTCCGGAAGCGGTTCAGCCGTTCCTGTTCAACCTGTTCAACGATCCGGCGATCATCGCCGCGCCGGGTCCCATCCGTTGGCTGTTGGCCAAGTTCATTTCCACCCGGCGGGCCCCGGTGGCCCGCGATATCTACAAGCTGCTGGGTGGCCGATCGCCCATCCTGCAGGAAACGCGGGACCAGGCTGCGGCATTGGAAGCCGTTCTTACGGAAACGGGCCCGGCTAAAGTCGTGGTGGCAATGCGCTATTGGCATCCCTTTGCCGACGAGGCGGCGCGGGAAATCGCGGCCTTCGCTCCCGACCGCATTGTCGCCCTGCCGCTCTATCCCCAGTATTCGACCACCACCAGTGCTTCTTCCCTGAAGGATTTCGCCGAGGCGGCCCGCCGGGCTGGCATCGTGGCACCTATAGTCGAGGTATGCTGCTATCCGACCGAACCGGGTTTCGTCGCCGCCGAGGCGGAGATGATCGGTGCCGCTCTGACGGAGGCCGGAACGGCAGGCAGGATTCGCCTGCTTTTTTCCGCCCACGGCCTGCCGAAGAAGATCGTCGCCAAGGGAGACCCCTATTCCTGGCAGGTGGAGCGGTCGGCGGAAGCCATCGTCGCCCGGTTGGGCATTGCGGATCTGGATTGGCGGGTCTGCTATCAGAGCCGCGTCGGTCCTCTCGAATGGATCGGACCGGCGACCGACGACGAGATCCGCCAAGCCGGACGTGAGGGCCTGTCCTTGGTCGTGGTTCCCATCGCGTTCGTATCCGAACATTCGGAAACCCGGGTCGAGCTGGATATCGAATACGGCCATCTGGCCAGGGAAGCCGGAGTACCCAAATACCTGCGGGTTCCCACCGTGAGCAGCCATCCCGCTTTCATCCGGGGTCTGGCCGCGGTGACGCGGTCCGCCCTGGCGGGAGGGCGGGAACGGCTTTGCGGCCGGGATACGGACCATCGTTGCTGTCCAACGGAGAAGTAGCCCATGTCGGGAGAGGCCTATCTTTGGATCAAGGCTTGGCATTTGATCGCCGTGATGGCCTGGATGGCCGGGTTGTTCTACCTGCCGCGTCTATTCGTCTACCATAGTGTGGTCGAGGTGGGCTCCGAGGTCTCGGAAACTTTCAAGGTGATGGAGCGCCGTCTGCTGCGTGCCATCATGAATCCGGCCATGGTGGTGACAGTCGCCCTGGGAGTGGCGATGCTGGTCGACCTTGGCTGGGAAGCGGTTCGGAGCCAGGTTTGGCTTCACGTCAAGCTGACCTGCGCCGCCGGAATGCTGGTCATGCATTGGCGGATGGCCCGCTGGCGCGAGGACTTCGCCGCCGACCGCAATACCCGTCCACAGAGGTTCTACCGGATCGTCAACGAAGTGCCGACCATCCTGATGATCGCGATCGTCGTCATGGCGATCGTCAAGCCATGATTATCTTCATTTGACAGGTGGGGCGGGTTGGACTAATGCTTGGGCCATCCACCCTCTAAGGCCCCGCGAGCGGCCTGTTTCCCTTTCCATCGCCCCTCCGTGGCCGCCGTCGCCGACGAAGACTCGTCGCAAGCCGCCACTCCCGGTTTTCCGCCGTTTTCCCCTCCCCCGAGACAGATCGTCGAGTTTTCCCATGCATCTCAAGGAATTGAAGACCAAGAGCCCGGCCGACCTCCTGAGCTATGCGGAGGAGCTGGAAATCGAAAATGCCAGCAACCTGCGCAAGCAGGATATGATGTTCGCCATCCTCAAGCGGCTGGCCGACAACGAAGTGTCGATCTTCGGCGATGGCGTGCTGGAAGTGCTGCAGGACGGGTTTGGCTTCCTGCGATCGCCCGAGGCCAACTATCTGCCGGGTCCCGACGACATCTACGTCTCGCCCAGCCAGATGCGGCGTTTCGGCCTGCGTACCGGCGACACGGTGGAAGGTGAAATCCGCGCGCCCAAGGACGGGGAACGCTACTTCGCCCTTCTGAAGGTGAACAAGATCAACTTCGGCGATCCGCAGGCGGTACGCCATCGCATCAACTTCGACAATCTGACGCCGCTCTATCCCGACCAGCGGTTCAAGATGGAAATCGACGATCCGAAGAACAAGGATTTCACCAGCCGGGTCATCGATCTCATCACGCCCATCGGCAAGGGCCAGCGCGGCCTGATCGTCGCGCCGCCACGCACCGGCAAGACGGTGATGCTGCAGAATATCGCCCATTCCATCGCCACCAACCATCCGGAATGCTATCTGATCGTGCTGCTGATCGACGAGCGGCCGGAAGAAGTGACCGACATGGCCCGCTCGGTGCGGGGCGAAGTGGTGAGTTCCACCTTCGACGAACCGGCCACCCGTCACGTGGCGGTCACCGAGATGGTGATGGCCAAGGCCAAGCGGCTGGTCGAGCACAAGATGGACGTGGTGATCCTGCTGGATTCGATCACCCGTTTGGCACGCGCCTACAACACCGTGGTGCCGTCGTCCGGCAAGGTTTTGACCGGCGGCGTGGACGCCAACGCCCTGCAGCGCCCCAAGCGCTTCTTCGGCGCAGCGCGCAATATCGAGGAAGGTGGCTCGTTGACGATCATCGCCACGGCGCTGATCGACACCGGCTCGCGCATGGACGAAGTGATCTTCGAAGAATTCAAGGGCACCGGCAATTCGGAAATCATCCTGGATCGCAAGATCTCCGACAAGCGCACCTGGCCCTCCATCGACATCACCAAGTCGGGCACCCGCAAGGAAGAACTTCTGGTCGACAAGGGCACGCTCAGCAAGATGTGGGTCCTGCGCCGCATCCTGATGCCCATGGGCGTGGTGGATGCCATGGAGTTCCTGCTGGACAAGCTCAAGTCCTCCAAGAACAACGCCGACTTCTTCGATGCGATGAATACGTGATGCGGGATCAGGGACGAAGGAATTCGTCCCTGACCTTGAACAGGCCGATGATGCATTCGGGGTTTCGGACGCAAATCTGCACGTGGGTCCGATCCAGGAACCCCGCTTCCGGATAGAGCGGCTCGCCCTCGGGAAACAGGCCCCGAACGGAATCGAACGGGGCAAGGCTTAGTTCGGTCCGTATTTGATGGAGATGTTCCATCACCGCGCAATCGAGCCTGCGCAAGGGTGGGTTGGCTTTGTTCCCGGGTAGCTGGTTTCCCGCGGCTTCCGACATGGTTACAAGGCTGCGATGGGCCTCGGTGACCAACTGGGTACCCTGGGACGTCGTCAAATCCAGGCAATGACCGAGATTGATGACCGCACCGACCACGGTCGGGTTCTTGACCTTGCGGCCCGAAATGGCGCCCGAGGCAAGGAAGCGGGCCCATTCCAGCCCGCGCAAGGGATTGGACTCCCAGCAATACCGGCCCTGCCCTAACCGGTCGTAGTCGTTGGTACTGGCGCGGAACTCACCACCGTCCAATAAATCCTTGGCAACGGACTCGTCACAGCCATGGTAACCGAGGACAAAGGAGGTGGCGGGAGGTTGCACGATCAGTCCCCCACAAGGGACAGCGGAAAAATCAACCGCCGTAACGCTTGGTCAACTTGCCCGATTTTGTGATCAGGCCTTCCTTTTGGAGGATCTTGAGGGCGGAGGCCTTGGTCTTGGTGTGTTTGGCGGTGAATTTGCGCGCGGCTTCGGCGAAGGCGTCCACGTCCGCCTGGGTAAGCTGGGTGAAGGCAAGCCGTTTCGTGGTCATGACCGGAGGTTCGGGATGTGGCGATACCCCAGTCTAACATTGGACTCCGGCGGATGCTACCCCAAGGGACAGGCCGTCGGCATGGAGAGAAAGGAAGTCAAGGCACCAGCACCGTCGAGCCGGTGGTCCTGCGGGCTTCCAGGTCGCGGTGGGCCTGGGCGGCGTCCTTCAGGGCATAGGTCTGGTTGACCTCCACCCTGAGCTTGCCGGACTGGACCATCTCGAACAGTTCCGCCGCACAAGACCGCAGGTCGTCCGCCTTGGCCGTGTAATGCAAAAGGGACGGGCGGGTGAAGAACAGCGATCCCCGCTGGGCCAGGAGGGCCGGGTCGAAGGCCTCCAGCGGCCCCGACGAATTGCCGAAGCTGACCATCATGCCGAGCGGCCGGAGCGAATCGAGGGAAGCCATGAAGGTGGCCTTGCCTACCGAATCGTAGACCACGGCCACGCCCTCGCCGTCCGTGATCTCCCGGACCCGTGCCGGGACATCTTCCCGGTCGTAGAGAATCGTATGGTGGCATCCGTGCGCCTTGGCGAGTTCCGCCTTGGCCTCGCTGCCTACGGTACCGATGACGGTGGCCCCCAGGTGGGCGGCCCATTGGCAGAGCGGCAATCCGACCCCGCCAGCAGCGGCATGGACCAGCACCGCGTCGCCTGCCTGCACCGGATAGGTGCGGCGCAAAAGGTATTGGGCGGTCATGCCCTTCAGCATCATCGCCGCGGCCCGGCGATCATCGATGCCGTTAGGCAACGGGACCAGACGGTCGGCCGGCATCAGGCGGGTTTCGGCGTAGGCGCCTACCGGGAGGCTCGCGTAGGCGACGCGCTGGCCGACCTGCAAGGCGGTGACACCGGGCCCCAGGGCCGCGACGACGCCCGCGCCTTCCATGCCAAGGACGGCGGGCAGGACGGGCAGGGGATAGAGGCCGCTGCGGTGGTAGATGTCGATGTAGTTCAGCCCCACCGCGGTCTGGCGCAACAGCACCTCGCCCGGTCCAGGCTCGCCCACCGGGATCTCTTCCCAGACCAGGGCGTCGGGACCGCCGGGGGCGTGGAGACGGATGGCGTGGGTCACGGCAGGGCTCCTTCCAGGCGCAACAGGGCTTCCTTGGTCGCCAGGCCCCCGCCGCCGGAGTAGCCGGTCATCCGGCCGTTCGCTCCGACAACCCGGTGACAGGGGACGATCAACGGCAGGGGATTGGCGCCGCAGGCTCCGCCTACGGCGCGCGGCGCGGAGCCGAGCCGACGGGCCAACTCGCCGTAGGTCAGGACCTTGCCGTAGGGGATGTCCTGCAGGGCGTGGCGGATCTTGGTCTGGAACCGGGTTGCGGCGGGCGCCAGGGGCAGGTCGAAAATCGTCAGGCGACCTTCGAAATAGGCGTCGAGTTGATCCTTGGCCGTCTTCAGGAGCAAGGTCGGAGCCTGGGCCGCGACGGGGGCGCGGCCCCAGTCGAGGGAGACCAGAAGGCCATCCTCCTCGAAAACCGTGAGGGGACCGAGAGGGCTGTTGAGGGACAGGTGGGACATACCTTTCAGTTTAGCTCAGTCGTTCACGCGGGGCCAGCGGGCGGCGAGGCGATGGCGTAACAGCGCCGGGTCGGTAATGGAGGGCTCGCAGACCTGGCCGGTGCAGACCCCGGCGCCCGGCGCACCGGCGCCGCGCATGAGGACGGCAGCCGGCGGAGCGCACTCGACGGCGGTCCGCCAGAGGGCCTGGGCCGCCGGATCGTCCACCGGACCGGCCACCACGATCCGCAAGGGATCGTCCAGCAGGTCGAAGGCTGCCAGCAGGGTTGGTTGGTTGAGCATCTGGGCCGCCGTGGCGTCGCCGAATAGCGTGAACAGGGGCCGCGCCCGCTCCAGATAGCAGGCCTCGCCGGTCAGGTGATGGAGGCGGAGCAGCACCTCGGCCATGACGGCGCCGCCCGACGGACAGGCCGTATCGGCCATGGGCTTGGTGCGGGCGATGACGTCGGTGACATCGGCGGCGGCAAGGAAGTAACCGCCTTCCGGGTCGGCGAACAGCCGGTCGGCTTCGGCGGCCCAGGCGCGGGCCTGTTCCAGATATACGGTCTCGCCGGTCGCTTGGTGCAGGGCCAAGGCGGCGCGGATCATCTGGGCCTGGTCGTCCAGCATGGCCACCGGGCCCGGGCGCCCGGCGCACCAGGAATGGTGCAGCCGCCCGCCCGCCACCAGGCGGGAACAGACGAAGGAGAAAACTTGGCACGCCATCTCGATCCAGGCCGGACGGTCGAAGATGCCGCCGGCGTTGGCCAGGGCGGCGATCATCAGACCGTTCCAGTCGGCGAGGACCTTGTCGTCGCGCAAGGGCGGCACCCGGCGATCGCGGATCTCCAACAGGCGGCGGCGCGCCTCGGCCAGGTGGGCCTCGACGGGCGGGATGCCGAAGGAGCGGTCGCGGCTGCGATTCAGGATGGTGGTACCTTCCCAATTGCCCCGTACCGAGACGTCGTAGGAGGCCTTGAATACGGGTGAATCGGCGCCGAGCGCGGCGTCGATCTCCGCTTCGGTCCAGACGTAGTACTTACCCTCGCGGCCCTCGCTGTCGGCATCCAGGGCACCGGCGAAGGCGAAAGCCTCGCCGTCGACGACCGTCATGTCGCGCAAGGCCCAATCGACGATCTCCGCACAGCGGGTGGCGTAGAGCGGGCTGCGGGTTTCCTTCCAGACCTCGGCCATCAGGTCGAGGAGCTGGGCGTTGTCATAGAGCATCTTTTCGAAATGGGGCACCAGCCATATGTCGTCGGTGGCGTAGCGGGCGAAGCCGCCGCCCAGGTGATCGTAGATGCCGCCCTGGGCCATCCGGTCGAGGGTCACGGCGACCGCATCGCGGAACAGGCGGTTGCCGCGTCGCCGGGCGGTCTGCCAGAGGAAGCGGAACAGGCTGGGCTGCGGGAACTTGGGCGCCCCTTCGGTCCCCCCGTGAATGGGGTCGACCAGCCGCAGCGCGGCGGTGGCGGCCTCGTCCACCAGGTCGCGGGTGAGTTCCGGCCCGCGTGCGGGCTGGCCAAGCTGGCCGAGAGCATCGCGCATGACCTGGGAACTGCGCAGCACGTCGGGACGTCGTACGCGGAAGGCGTGGGCGACGCTCCGGAGCACGTCGGGAAAGGCCGGACGCCCATAGCGCGGCGTGGGCGGGAAGTAGGTGCCGCCCCAGAAGGGATCGGCCTCGGGGGTCAGGAACATGGTAAGCGGCCAGCCGCCCGCCTCGCCCATCAGGGCCAGCGCCGTCTGATAGAGGGAGTCCAGGTCCGGACGTTCCTCACGGTCCAGCTTGACGTTGACGAACAGCCGGTTCATCAGCTCGGCCACTTGCGCATCTTCGAAGCTCTCGTGGGCCATCACATGACACCAATGGCATGCCGCGTAACCCACCGATAGCAGAACAGGCTTGTCCTCGCGCCGGGCGATCTCGAAGGCCTCGGGGCACCAGGGGTGCCAGGCGACGGGATTGTCCCGGTGCTGGAGAAGGTAGGGACTGGTTTCGTGGGCAAGGAGATTGCGGGGCATGGAAGTCTCCGGTGGACGGGCGGCGTTGCGCAACGGCCCGCGGCTGGCGTACCCTTCACGTTGGAATTGGCGGCCTTCCTTGCAACGGCCGCCTTGGCGGGGAGACGAGGTTTCATGAAGGTCACCATCGATATCGACTGTACGCCCGAGGAGGCTCGCCAATTCTTCGGCCTGCCCGACGTGCGGCCCATGCAGGAAGCCCTGATGGCGGAGGTGGAACAGCGCATGAAGGCCAACCTGGCCGCGATGGACCCGGAAACACTGGTCAAGACTTGGTTGCCGGCCGGTATCCAGGGCTGGGAACAGCTGCAGAAGATGTTCTGGTCCCAGATGGGGCCCAAGGATAAGAAGTGACGCTAGCGGAAAAATCAGGCCGCTAAGCCTTTCAATATCTAGTGGGCAGATATAACCAGATCCCGAGATTTAGAGAGGTTTCGGCATGGCAACGATGGGCGATACTATCTTCGCTCTCGCCAGCGGCGGCCTGCCTGCGGCGGTGGCGATCATTCGGGTCTCCGGTCCCCAGGCGGCTCCGATTCTGCAACGGCTGACGGGAAAGCCGTTGCCGACGCCCAGACGGGCGATACGTAGCCGAATCGAGGACCCGGCGACAGGGGAGACCCTGGATGATGGCTTGGTTCTCTGGTTCCCTGGGCCAGCCAGCTTTACCGGTGAGGACGTCGTCGAGTTCCAGCTTCATGGGGGGCGGGCGGTAGTGGCCGGGGTGCTGGAAGTCCTGGGCAGGGAGGGGTTGCGCCCGGCCGAGGCGGGAGAATTCGCCCGCCGCGCCTTCGGCAGCGGTCGGCTGGACTTGACCGAGGTCGAGGGTCTGGCCGACCTGGTGAATGCGGAGACGGCGGCTCAGAGGCGTCAGGCGCTACGGCAGATGGAAGGGGCATTGGGTCGGCAATACGATGCGTGGCGGGAAGAGCTGCTGCGAGCTCAGGCCTATCTGGAGGCGGCCATCGACTTTTCCGAGGAGGATTTGCCGGCGGATCTGGAAGCGGAAGTGACGAGTCTCGTTGCGTCGGCGAATCGTGGGATTGGCGATCATCTGGCTGACGGACGGCGCGGGGAGATCCTTCGGGACGGATTCCGTATCGCCATCGTCGGCGCGCCCAATTCAGGTAAGTCCAGCCTGTTGAACGCTCTGGCGAGAAGGGAGGCAGCCATCGTATCGGAACGCGCGGGAACCACACGGGACGTCATCGAGGTGCGCATGGACTTGGCGGGATATCCCGTGATCTTGGCGGACACGGCCGGTTTGAGGGATAGTGACGACGAGATCGAGCAGGAGGGTATCCGACGGGCAAAGGCCCATGCGGCAGGAGCCGACCTGCGGCTGGCCATCTTCTCAGCGGAAGTTTGGCCGGACCAGGATGCTGCGACGTTGGCTCTGGTTGGACCGGACACCCTTTCCGTCCTGAATAAGGTCGATCTGATGGACAAAGAAGAAGAATGCCAGGCGCCAACCCGGGGCCTGATCCCGATTTCCGCGCGAGGCGGCCGGGGTGTCGATCTGCTCTTGGCTCGGATCGCGGAAGAAGTACGAACACGAACGACAGGAAATGGGGACGGTGCCGCCATGACCCGAACCCGCCACCGACGGGCATTGGAGTCCTGCCAATCGGCCCTGGCCCGCTTCGTCTCGGCCGAAGGTGTGGAATTGCGGGCGGAGGAATTGCGTACCGCGGCGCAAGCGCTGGGCACCCTCACCGGGCGGGTTGGCGTGGAGGAGCTATTGGACGTGATCTTCCGTGATTTCTGCATTGGCAAATGAACCACGGGATGTTGTGAAGGGAGCCCGTGTGGCCCACTACATCTGGGGCTCAGGACGAGTGACTCCGGTGATGTGAACAAAACGGAATCCCCATTATGTTTCACGTGAAACAACGAGCGGGCCGGGGCGAGCGCTAAGCGGATTCGGCTTGGCAATGTTTCACGTGAAACACGGGGCTGGGAGAGTGGCAAACCGGTACGAGGGACGACAAAGAAACCGGGAATTCACCGATGATTCACCGTTACTAGCCCATAGCCAAATGAAGGCATAGTTTGACTCTCGGAAGACCTGGGAATACAAGGACGGCATGAGTACTTCGGAAGTCATCGTCATCGGAGGGGGACACGCGGGGGCGGAGGCCGCGGCGGCTTCGGCGCGCCTGGGAGCGCGTACGGTCTTGCTAACGCAACGGCTGGCGACCATCGGCGAGATGTCTTGCAACCCGGCCATCGGGGGATTGGCAAAGGGGCAATTGGTGCGTGAGATCGACGCCCTGGACGGACTGATGGGCCGGATAGCCGATGCGGGCGGCATTCAATTCCGGGTTCTGAACCGAAGCAAGGGCCCGGCAGTCTGGGGCCCTCGTGCCCAGGCGGACCGTAGCCGCTATCGCGCGGCGATGCAAAATGCCTTGTCTGAGGTTGACGGTCTGACCTTGATGGAGGGGACGGCCGAGGACCTTGTCATTGACCCCCGAGGCGCGGTGGCCGGGGTCCGGCTGGCCGATGGTCGAACTCTGCCCTGCGGTGCCGTGGTGATAACCACGGGCACATTCCTGCGGGGCCTGATCCATGTGGGTGAAATCCGTTATCCCGCCGGCCGGTACGGGGATCGGCCGGCGGTTGGCTTGGCGTACACGCTCCGGCGCCTGGGCTTCCGAATGGGGCGATTGAAGACGGGGACGCCACCGCGGCTGGATGGCCGTACCATTCGTTGGGAGGACCTGGAACCCCAGAATGGCGATGACCCGCCCGAACCGTTTTCCTACTTGAACGATCATGTGACCTTGCCCCAGGTGCCATGCCATGTCACGGCGACGACGCCGGAGTGCCACGATCTGATCCGGAAGAACTTGCACCGGGCTCCCATGTATTCCGGCCAGATCGGCAGTGTCGGTCCCCGTTACTGCCCGTCGATCGAGGACAAGGTGGTTCGCTTCGCCGACAAGGCGCGTCATCAGATCTTTCTGGAACCCGAGGGCCTGGACGATGCCACGGTTTATCCGAACGGAATCTCGACTTCGCTGCCGAAGGATGTTCAGCGGGAACTGATCCGGTGCATTCCGGGCCTGGAGCAGGCGCGGATGATTCGGCCAGGCTACGCGATTGAATACGACTTCATCGATCCGCGGGAACTCGATCCGACCCTGGGAACGCGCCGGGTGCCAGGGCTCTATCTGGCGGGACAGATCAACGGAACGACCGGCTACGAAGAAGCCGCGGCCCAGGGGCTAATCGCCGGAGTCAATGCCGCGCTCCATGCCGGCGGCGGCGGAGCCTTTACCATCGACCGGGCCGAGGGCTATCTCGGCGTGATGGTCGATGACCTGGTTACCCTGGGGACCGAAGAGCCCTACAGGATGTTTACCTCGCGGGCTGAATATCGTCTTCTCTTGCGCGCCGACAATGCGGATCGGCGCTTGACCGCAAAGGGGCGGTCCATTGGTTGCGTGGCGACTTCACGATGGTCGGTCTATTCGGCGAAAGTCGAGGCGCTGTCCAGCGCCAAGGCCTTATTGGAAGGTGTGAGCGCCACGCCGAACGAGTTAGTGGGCCGGGGGATTGCCGTGAACCAAGACGGAGTTCGTCGGTCCGCTTGGCAGTTGTTGGCCCATTCGGGGATGTCCCTGCAACGCCTTGTCGGGCTATGGCCGACGCTCGGCGCAATTCCAGCGGCGATTGCCCGCCAGTTGGAAATTGACGCGCTTTACGCCGGCTATCTGGACCGGCAAAATGCCGACATCGCGGCCTATCGCCGGGACGAGGCCCTCGAACTTCCCCCCGATCTGGACCTTCTGGCCATCGGGGGCCTTTCCGCCGAGGTCCGCCAGAAGTTGGAACGGGCCCGCCCGGCCACCTTGGGGGCGGCGTCGCGCATTCCTGGGGTGACCCCGGCAGCCCTGGTGGCGCTATTAGCTCATGTCAGGAAGCGAACGCGGGGTGCCTTCGCTTGAAGTTGGTCGAATCGGGTCCCCAACGTTTCACGTGAAACAAGGATTTCCGCGAGGTTATGATATGTCGAAGATCCCGCGACCCATGTCACCTGAGGAATTCCTACGGACGATCCCCGATGCGGGCCCCAATCTTAATCGCTTGCGGACCTATGCCGATTTGCTGGTCAAATGGCAGAAGCGGATCAACCTCGTCGGTGCGTCGACCCTGGACGATCTCTGGCGGCGGCATATGTTGGATTCGGCGCAGCTTCTGAGCTATTTGCCGCCAACGACCCAAGCCATCCTCGATATCGGGAGCGGAGCAGGCTTTCCGGGGCTCGTTCTGGCAATTCTGGGCCCGGCCATGGTTCACTTGGTGGACTCGGATACACGAAAGTGCGCCTTCTTGCGCGAGGCCATTCGTCTTACCGGGGCTAAAGCCACGGTTCACCACGGGCGAATCGAGACCCTCGGTCTGCCGGGCCCCATTGATGTCGTGACCGCCCGGGCCCTCGCCCCCCTATCGATTCTGCTTCAATACGGTCAGCCATTCCTGCGGCCGACGACGATTTGCCTGTTCCTGAAGGGGCGTTCTGTACAAGATGAATTGACGGAATCGCGAAAAACATGGAATATGACGGCGAACCAGTACCCGAGCCTCACGGACGCTTCGGGGGTCATCCTGAGTTTGGAGAGGATTTCGCGTCATCATGGTATCGCAGATTGCTGAAGGCCTGACCCTGCGCGGCAGGTCCCGCATCTTGGCCATCGTCAACCAAAAAGGTGGCGTCGGCAAGACTACCACGGCCATCAACCTGGGCACCGCCCTGGCCGCGGTCAAAAAGAAGGTCCTGGTCATCGACCTGGACCCTCAAGGCAACGCGAGTACGGGCCTTGGAGTCCAGCGCAAGGACCGCGGCTTGAACTCCTATCATGTGCTGATGGGCGAGGCCGCGGTGACTCAGGCCATCATGGAAACTTCGATCCCCAATCTGCATATCGTTCCCTCGGGAGTCGACCTCTCGGGCGCCGAGATCGAGTTGGTGGATGTCGGCCGGCGGGAGTACCGTCTCAAGACGGCGCTGGAAATCGAGGCCGGGGACTATGACTACGTCTTGATCGACTGCCCGCCCGCTCTCGGTCTCTTGACCGTCAATGCTCTCGTCGCCTCGCAGGCGGTATTGGTTCCCCTCCAGTGCGAGTTCTTCGCCTTGGAAGGTGTCAGCCACCTGGTTAAGACCATCGAACGGGTCAAGAAGGCGCTCAATCCGGCCTTGGAAATCCAGGGTGTGGTTCTGACCATGTTCGACAAGCGCAATAACCTGTCGGATGCCGTTGCCTCGGATGTACGGGGTTTCTTTGGGGACAAAGTGTACAATACGATCATCCCCCGCAACGTCCGGGTCTCCGAGGCCCCGTCTCACGGCCGTCCGGTTCTCATTTACGATATGCAGTGCGCCGGCTCCAAGGCCTATCTCAGCTTGGCCAGCGAAGTGCTGCGCCGTGAACGTCAGGTGGCCGCGTGATGAATGCTGAAGTCGCCAAGCGGAAAAATCTAGGCCGCGGTCTCTCCGCCCTGCTCGGGGAGGACGAGACAGATTATGCTCAACTTGATAAGCTTCGGGCGTCTAAGACCGTTCCGGTGGAGTTCCTGCATCCCGGTCGGTATCAGCCACGTCATCGCATCGATCCCGATCAAATAAAAGATCTAGCGGAATCGATCCGGACGAAGGGCATCCTCCAGCCGATCCTAGTCCGGCGTCACCCAAATGAACCTAACGCATTCGAAATTATTGCGGGAGAGAGACGGTGGCGGGCGGCGCAGCTCGTTGGGCTGCACGAAGTTCCGGTCGTGGTCAAGGAGCTATCAGATCAGGATGCAATGGAAATTGCCCTGGTGGAAAACCTTCAGCGCCAGGACCTTTCGGCCCTGGAAGAAGCGGAGGGCTACCAGCGCCTGATGGACGAGTTCAGCCATACCCAGGAACAACTGGCCCAGGCGGTCGGGAAGAGCCGTAGCCATGTGGCCAACATGCTGCGGCTCCTCGCTCTTCCCGGCGAAGTGAAGTCGTTGCTTGACGACGGCCAACTGACGGCGGGCCACGCCCGTGCCTTGCTCGGGGCGCCCGGCAACGTCATCGAGTTGGCCCAGCACGTCGTCAAGAAAGGCTTGAATGTCCGCCAGACCGAGAAGCTGGCGAAGAAGAAAGATACCGGCCACGCCATGGCCCGCATCGCCGCCGCGGTCGAGAAGGACGCCGATACCTTGGCCCTGGAGCGGGACTTGGCCAACGTTCTGGGTTTGAAGGTGGAAATCCGGGTCAACGGTGGTGCGGGGAGCCTGGTGCTGCACTACTCGACCCTGGAGCAGCTCGACGATCTCCTCCATCGCCTGACCCATGGCGGTGGGGGAAGCGGCCCGGATCGGACCGTGCTCGACCCGATTCTACCGGCGGGCGACGGCGGCAACGATCCGGACGCGAATCTGGTTCTTGACGACGTTCCCACCCCGAGACCGCCCGCGCGGAAGAACGAGGCCGTGGCGGATGACGGCGCCTTCCCCACGCCCGGCCTGGCCGATCCGGCCGGCAAGCCGAAGCCGGCACCGAAACTCCGGGCGGCCGGCGGCGGGTCGCCGACGCCCGCGGCCGGCGACTGGGTCAGCGAGGCGGTCAAGGGCGAGATCGATTTTTCCAAGGACGACTGACGGCCCCTGGCCGGCGGCGACTGACGGGATGGGCCGGGGAGCGATCCCCGGCTTTTCCTCGTTCAGGCCCGGCGTCGCTCTCCGGCGCCCGCGGCCTGGGCGAGCCGCATGAGCGCGCGGGCGCAGACGGCGTCGTCGGGCATGCCGGTTGTCTTGCAGTCGATTTCCGCCTCGGTCAGGATCTCAAGGGCGCGGGCCAGCCCGATGCCGGTCCAGAGCCTCAACTGCGCCCGAAACGCGTCGGCAGTCTTGAAGAACAGAGGCGGACGCAATTTTTGCACAGCGGCATCGGGTGCCATGCCCCGATCCACCAAGCCCCTTACGAGATGGAGACGATGAAAATGGCGGCCGGCGGCGCGCAGAATTCCGACCGCGGCCACCCCCTCCGCTAGCGCCCGCTGCAGGGCCAAGTCGAGTTCGTCCGGCTTTCCCCCGGCGGCGGCACCGACCAGGGCATCGAGGGAACTGGCCGCGCTGTCGCCGACGCAGGCCCGCGCATCCTCCAGCGTGACCATCCCCTTGCCGCAATAGAGCGCGAGCTTTTCCAATTCCTGGCGGGTGACGAGCCGGTCGGACCCGAGATTCTCGGCCAGGAAAGCGAGGGCGTCGGGCGCCAGGGTCAGGCCACGGGCCTGGAGGGTTTCGCGTATGACGCCGGGTAGAGACCGGGCATCGTCGGCATAACAGGCGACGGCGGCACCGTTCTTGGCCTGCTCGAACACCTTGCGGAGGGGTGATCGGCTTGCCAGATCGCCGCCTTCCACCAAGACCATCGCCGCGCCGCCCGGAGCGCTGGCGAGAAACTCCTCCAGAATGGGGCCGGCCGCATCACCGGCCTGCCGAATTCGCACGACCCGCTTGCCGCCGCCGAAGGACAGGGCCCGGGCTTCGTCGGACAGTCGCGCCGGATCTCTCTTCAGGCCTGCGGCATCCAGTTCAACCAGGCGAAAGGGGTCCTGCAGATTGCCGACGACGCTTCGCGCCAAGGCGTCGAGACGCTCCTTGACCAGCCCCGAGTCGGGCCCATAGACGAGAATGGCGGCCAAGTTCACCGGGGGCTGGCGGAGGAAGGACTCGACGTCGCCCCCCTGGATCTTCACCGGCTCGGACCCTTGTGGGACATCTTCGCCCTCTGGGCGAAATGGACGGAAATTTGGGAGTGGATATCGCGAGCGGCTTCGAGGAGCCCCCGCTCCAGCGCGTCCTGCCGGGCCCTCACCGTCGAAAAATCGTTGGCGAGGATGTTGTAGCTTGCGACGACATGCCGACTACCCTGGACCAGGGTTCCGGGTGAAACGATATCCTCGGCGTCTTCTCGCGCGCGCCCCTCGTCCTCGGGAATTGGGGATCCCTTTCCGGCGGCTGGGTCCTTCAGCGAAAAGCTGCTGTCGATCCAGAGATTGGCGCGCGTCGCCGTCGCCGATGCCGTTACGCCCAATCTCTGCTCGGATATCCGTAGCCTGACCACGAGCTTGTAGGCGGGCTTCGCCGGCCGCCCCTTCGGAGTCAGGAGATCGAACAGATGATTGCGAAGGATCTGGCCTTCACGATCCTTGATGGCGGCGACATCGATCCGCGCCAGTTCCGTCTCGACCGTCGGATCGCCGGACCCGCCCTTGGTCCCGTATACGGACTCGAATCCGCATCCCGACAGGCCTATCGCCACCGCCAGAAGGACCCCGCTGCGCAAGCGTTCAGACCACCACATTGACGATCCTGTTCGGAACCAGGATGACCTTGCGGACCGACTTGCCCTCCATCGCCTTTTCCACGGTATGGAGGGCCAAGGCCGCCGCCTCGACGACGGTACGGTCGGCATCCCTGGGCACCTCGATGGTGCCTCGGGTCTTGCCGTTGACCTGGACGGCGACGGTGACGGTCTCGTCGGCGAGCAACGCCGGATCGGCCACCGGCCAGGATGCGTCGGCGAGAAGAAGTTCCCGGTGCCCCAGGGCCTGCCACATCTCTTCGGCCAAGTGGGGCATCATGGGGCCGATCAGACGAACCGCCACCTCCAGGCCCTCCCGCATCACGGTGGGCCCTCCGGCCTCCCCCGGCTTGATTTCCTCGAGGGCGTTGGTCAACTCGCGGATGCGGGCCACGGCCTTGTTGAAATGGAACCGGCTCAAATCGTCGGTCACCAAGGCGATGGTCTTGTGGACTTGGCGCCGACATTTCTCCACCGCCGCGGACGGACACCCGGTAGCGACTTCCCCGGCCGCCCCTTCGAGAATCGCATTTTCGGCGACCATGCGCCACAGACGGTTGACGTAGCGCCAGGCGCCGTCGATGCCCGCTTCCGTCCAATCGAGATCGCGGTCCGGCGGACTGTCGGACAGCATGAACAGGCGGGCCGTGTCGGCGCCGTAGGTGTCGATGATATGGACCGGATCGACCACATTCTTCTTGGACTTGCTCATCTTCTCGGAGCGTCCGACCACGACGGCCGTCCCGGCCTTCGCATGGATCGCCGTCCCGCCGTCGCCCTTGACCACGTCGGTGGGGTAGAGCCACGCACCTCCTTGGTCCTTGTAGGTCTCGTGGCAGATCATGCCCTGGGTCAGCAGGCCGGCGAAGGGCTCCTTGATCCCCAGGTAGCCGCATTCCCTGAGCGCCCGGGTGAAGAACCGCGAATAAAGCAGGTGCAGGACGGCATGCTCGATTCCACCGATGTACTGGTCGACCGGAAGCCAATAATCGACGGCTTGACGCGCGAAGGCCTCGGCGCCGTCCCTGGGATCGCAGAACCGGGCGAAATACCAGGACGACTCGAAAAAAGTGTCGAAGGTATCGGTTTCCCGCCGTGCCGCCGCGCCGCACCGCGGGCAGGACACGTCCTTCCAGGAGGAATGGCGGTCCAGCGGATTGCCGGCCTTGTCGAAAGTCACGTCCTCGGGCAGCCGGACCGGCAGGTCCTTCTCGGGAACCGGTACGATCCCACAGGTCTCGCAATGAACGACAGGTATGGGACAACCCCAATAACGTTGGCGGGACACGCCCCAATCGCGCAGGCGATACTGGACGGCGCCTTCGCCTTGCCCCAACGCGCCCAGCCGTGCGATGGCCGCTTGCTTGGCCTGCGCCACCGCCATCCCGTCCATGAAGCCCGAATTCACCGCGACTCCGTCGCCGTCATAGGCCTCGCCGGCGGTTTCCGTCAACTCGCGCAGGAAGGTCTCGGCCTCCGGGGTGCCCTGCAGCCGGGCCGGCAGGACGACCGGCCGGACCGGCAGGCCGTACTTGCGGGCGAAGTCCATGTCGCGCTGGTCATGGGCCGGGCAGCCGAAGATGGCCCCGGTCCCGTAGTCCATCAGCACGAAGTTGGCCACGTAGACCGGGATTTCCAGCCCTTCGACGAAAGGATGCAGAACCCTGAGGCCCGTATCGAAGCCCATCTTCTCGGCGGTTTCGATGGCCGCCTCGCTGGTGCCGATGCGATTGCACTCGCCGACGAAGGCGGCCAGGGTGGGGTTGTCGGTCGCCAGCTCCTCCGTCAAGGGATGGTTGGCGGCGATGGCGCAGAACGATGCCCCGAACAGGGTATCGGGACGGGTGGTATAGACCTCGAGCCGATCCGCCCGCCCCTTGAGCGCGAAGAAGACGCGTGCGCCTTCCGACCGGCCGATCCAGTTCTCCTGCATCAGGCGGACCCGCTCGGGCCACCGGTCCAGGGCCTGCAGCTCCGCGAGCAGATCGTCGGCGAAGGCGGTGATCTTCAGGAACCATTGGGAAAGGCGCCGCTTTTCCACCGGTGCGCCGGATCGCCAGCCCCGGCCGTCCACCACCTGCTCGTTGGCCAGAACCGTATTTTCCACCGGGTCCCAGTTGACCCACGATTCCTTGCGATAGACCAGGCCCGCCTTGAGGAAATCGAGGAACATCTTCTGTTCGTGGCGATAGTATTCGGGCTCGCAGGTGGCGACTTCCCGGTCCCAGTCGTAGGAGAATCCCATCGACTGCAACTGCCCGCGCATGGTGGCGATGTTCTCGCGGGTCCATTTGGCCGGATGGACCTCGTTTTCGATGGCGGCGTTTTCCGCCGGCAGGCCGAAGGCGTCCCACCCCATGGGATGCAGCACGTTGAATCCCTGCGCCCGTTTGAACCGGGCCACGACGTCGCCCAGGGTGTAGTTGCGCACATGGCCCATGTGGATGCGGCCCGACGGGTAGGGAAACATCTCCAGCACGTAGTACTTGGGCCGCGCCGGATCGACTTCGACGCGGAACGTGCCCCGCTCGCGCCAGACGGCCTGCCACTTGGCCTCGGTTTCCTTGACGTTATAGCGCGCAACGATCATGGGGTCCCCCGCCCGGAATCACGGCCGCGACGACCCCGCCCGGAGCCGCCGCCACGATCCCTTATATAGAAAGGTATCCTACTTGTTGAGCGTTTCGTTGCGCATCTGCCGGGCGCGGGTGAGGATGGCGTCCTCGATCCGGGTGGCGGTCTCGCCGGGCACCGGGGCGTCGGCCCAGCTTCCCCCGGCCGCCACTTGGCGAAATACCGAGACCCTGACGCCGTCGGCCCGCAGGCTGCGTCCCATGATGTAGACGTTCAGCTTGAACCGTTCGGAAGGCGATTCCGGCTGGGTATGCCAGTCGGTGATGATGACGCCGCCGAAGGGATCGGCGGAAGCCACGGGCATGAAGGCGATGGTGTCCAGGCTGGCGCGCCACAGGAAACTGTTGACGCCGATCCCGCTGCCCTCGCCGCCTTCCTCGCCCTTGCGCTTCTTCTCGCCGCCGAAGATCAGGCCGTCGCCCAGAATGCTGCCCTGGGCCTTGCCTTCGTCCTTGAACACGGGCCCGGTCTGCGGCTTGCCCTTGGCCGGGTCTTCCATCTCGCGGTAGCGGGCTTCTTCGCACCCGCCGAGGACGCCACCGGCCAGCAGCGCCGCGAAACACGCCGCGCCCAAGCTCCGAAGCCCGAATTTCACCGCCACGACCGTCATCCTTCCGTCTGCCCAGGTTCGATGCCGCGCATTATAGATACCCGGACGCCACGCCCGTCAACAGCCCTCCGCTTTTCCGGATTGACGCCGGCTCCGCGGGGGGAAATCCTGTACCCTGTTCCGGGCACTTCCAGACCCACCGGGAGAAATGACGCCATGAAGATTATTTTCGTCGGTGGCTACCTACGCACCGGCACCACGATGCTGCAAACCATCCTCTGCGCCAGCCCGGACTGCCATCCCATGGTCGGCGAATCCGTCTTTCTCAGGGGGACCGTCGAAGGCTACTGGCGCACGGCCCGCATGTTCGACGAACACGCCAGGTATTTCTTCACCGATCGCGACCATATGCGCGCCACCTTCGCCCGTCATCTGACCGAGCTTCTGGAAATCGCCGCCGACCGCCTGGGCCATCCCAGGGTCCTGGTGATGAAGCATCCTCAGCTGACGGAACGCTTTCCGCAGATCCACGAGTTGCTGCCCGAGGCCCGCTTCGTCGTGATCCTGCGCAATCCCCTGGACACGGTGGCTTCCGCGCTGACCGCCAAGCGCAAGGGTGCGAAGGAATTCGGCAAGAGCGAGGCGGGCGACCTCGCGACGACCATCGCCCGCTATTACGGGGAATGCATGACCTGCCCCTCGCCCTTGTTCCAGGAGCGGACCCTGTACGTCCGCTACGAGGCGCTGGTGGCCGATCCCGCACCCCTGGTCGCCCATATCGGCGCCTTTACCGGCATCGACCTTTCCGGATTCACTCCCGACATGGCCAACCTCCGCTCGCTTCGTCCCTTCGACCAGGCGGCGGCGGCGGCAAGCGTCTTCCACTCCGAGAACTACGGCAAAGCCATCGTCGCCAACCGGGTTTCTCGCTATCGCGAGGTTCTTAGCGAGGGCGACATCCGCCTGGTCAGGAAAAAGGCCGGGTGGCTGATCGAGATGAGCCAGCTGGAACTCGGAACCTTCCTCGTCCACGGAACCAAGGACGGCCAAGTGGATATTCGCGCCTACGCCCCGGATTGATCCGGCCGCGGGGGTCGGACAATCCGTTGCAAGAATGTCACACCACCGCTTCCTTGTCGTTGCCCCCTGTCGTTCACACTTGCGTCCCGGCTCCGACAATGGCTGTATGGGCCGGTCAGTTCACCGTTTCGGCGGGCCGGGTGGTCCGTCGCACCAGAGCAGAGAAGGGGAAGTCAATGAAGAAGGTTCTTTTGGGTACTACCGCCCTGGTCGCCGCCACCTTGGTCGCGGCTCCGGGCGCCCAGGCCTCGGAGAAGATCAAGCTGCAGTTGGGCGGCTTCTTCGGTCAGGTCATCGGATGGGCCGACCAGGACGACGATTTCGAGAACAAGCTCGTGGTCGGCGGCACCGCGGCCGGTGCCAATGTCAACACCGGTTCCTACAAGTCCTTTGACCAGAAGTCGGCCTCCGAAATCCACGTCAAGGGCGAGACCAAGCTGGACAACGGCATCACCGTCGGCATGCGGGTCGAGTTCGAAACCGACAGCTTCAACGGCGACAACGGCACCAACGGCGGCCGGGCCTTCGACGAAAGCTTCATGTACCTGTCTTCCGCCACCCTGGGCAGACTCGATCTGGGCGCCACCAAGGGTCCGGCGTGGTCCATGGGCCACCGCGCTCCCAACGCCTCCATCATCGGCCTGAACGCCGGCGACATCTCGGTCAGCACCGTGTATCTGGCTCTGCCCGGCCAGCACTCGGCCCGCGGCGACATGGCCACGACCGGCGCCAACGATGCCAGCGATTTCAACCGCATCAACTACATCTCGCCCCGTTTCATGGGCGTAGGCATCGGCCTGTCCTATGTTCCGGACTCGGGCTACGCCAACAACGCGGCTGTCGACAAGACCGTTGCCGGCTTCAGCGGTTCGTACTATTCGGCCGCCCTTGCCTATGACGACACGCTGTTCGGCGTGAAGGTCGGTGCGGACTTCAACATGGCCCGCCGCGGCGCCGACAATGTGGCGATTGCCGCCGGCACCATCATGCCCAACAGCACCACTTGGTACGGTGGCGGTCTGAACTTCGGCTACGCCGGCTTCACCCTGGGCGGCAGCTTCTCTCGCCAGATCCAGGACTCCGAAAAGGCTGGCAATACCGCCAACGTCCGCACCATCGACGGCCACAAGTGGGATACCGGCCTGACCTACGAAACCGGTCCCTACAAGGTTGGCCTCACCTACACCAAGGGTGAAACCGCCGGGCGTATCGACCAGGGCGGCGAAGACACCTATTCCGAATGGGTGCTCGGCTTCAACTACAACCTCGGGCCCGGCGTCGACTTCAATGCCGCCCTGTTCCGTGGCAACTACGATAACGAGGTCGGCGGTGGCTCTGCCGCTGGCAACGAGAACGATGGCTACGGCCTGCAGGCCGGCGTGCTCCTGACCTTCTAATCGGTCGGCTGACACGAGCCCAAGAGAACCGGGGGAGCGGCCTTAGGGCCGCTCCCTTCGTTTTGGCTGCAAGCCGGCCGCGTCAAACGATTCCCGATATCCCCGCGAATCCGGCCAAAGGCAGGTTTCGCAAGCGGGCCGCGCCGACGGCATCGATGCCCCCCAAGGCGTAGACCGGACCCTTGCCCCTTCCCAGAATCCGCGCCAAACCCCGGACCCCCAGGACCCTCGCCGCCGGATGGCTGACGGTGGCATAGACGGGAGAAACCAGCGTCGCGTCGACGCCCAGGATCTTCGCCCGTCTGGCCGCCGCCGGCCCATGGGCGGCGGCCGTCACCAGGAAACCGGGCCAGGGCCGGCGCAAACGTCCGCGGCCGCCTAAGCGCCGCACCAAGGGCTCGGGCAGATGAACGCCATCCGCATGCAGGCGAACGGCCAGGGCGAAATCGCCGGCGACCAGAAACCGCAGGCCCAGCCGACGGCACTCCGCCCGCCACAGTCTTCCGATCCGCTCCCGGCCCTCGATTCCGTAATGCCGGAAGATCACCGCACCCTCATGGGCCGGCAGCCGGCGAAGCGCCGGGAGGGCATCGGGCAGGCGCACCGCGTCGGTCATCAGGATCAATCGCGGCAGGCCGGCGGCGGCGGCGGGCCGTTTGAGCCGGCGGGCCAGGTCTGCTAGGGTCGCCACGGACAATCTCCAACGAGGCCCAAGGACATGGATGATCCTATCGCCCGGAACCTGGCCGAGGTAAAGGCGCGAATCGTTGCCGCCGCCGCCGATTCGGGACGGCCCGCCGATTCGGCCTCCCTGGTGGCGGTCAGCAAGACGGTGGCGCCGGAGGGCATCCTGTCGGCCCTGCGGGCGGGCCACCGCCTGTTCGGCGAGAACAGGGTCCAGGAGGCGGAAGCCAAGTGGCCGGCCCTCAAGGCGGCCTATCCCGACGCCGTCCTCCACCTGATCGGTCCCTTGCAGCGCAACAAGCTGCGCAAGGCCCTGGCGCTGTTCGACGTCATCGAAACCCTCGATCGCCCACGCCTGGCCGTGGCCCTGGCCGAGGAGATGGGCGCCGGCGGACGCCGGGTTCCCTGCTTCATCCAGATCAACACGGGCGAAGAAGCGCAGAAGGCCGGCGTTCCGCCTGCCGATGCCGACGCCTTCATCAGGACTTGCCGCGACGATTTGGCCCTGCCCATCGCCGGTCTGATGTGCATCCCGCCGGCGGCGGAAGAACCGGCCCCCCATTTTGCCCTGCTGGCCAAGATCGCCGCCCGCAACGGGCTGGATTCCCTCAGCATGGGCATGAGCCACGATTTCGAGATCGCCATCCGCTTCGGGGCGACCCTGGTCCGGGTGGGAACGGCGATCTTCGGGGTCCGAAGTTAGCGGGGCGCGGGAAACCAGTCCAGCCGCAGGGCTTCGGGTAGCTGGATGCGGCCCCGCCACCAGGCTTCCGCCGTCAGGCGGCCATCAAGGACCAAGCGCAAGGTGGGCGCGAACTCTACCCCCGGACAATCCCGGCCCTTGCGGATCAGGGTCAGGGCCAAGCCCTTGAGAGCCCCGTCGAACAGGTCCTTGGGCTCCGGCAGCAGGACGCCGGCCAAAGGCGGGGCGGCGGTCGGCGCCACGATTCCGGCATAGGTCCGCATGCACCAGGCGGCGTCCCGGACGTAAAGGCCGCGGCACTTCAAGGGCCGCAAGGCATAGATCGTACAGCCGCCTTCTTCCAGGAAAGGGCAGGCCTTGCCGCCCTTGCTTCCCGACAGGCGGGCGAGGGCCTCGTCCCGTCGCCCTTCGTCCCCGATTCGCCGGGCGATCCAGAACACCTCCGGCAGCAGGGCCCCCACCCGCTGGTGGCAACACCAGCCGCAGCCGGCCCGGCAGGCCGCTTTCCCGGTGGCCTCGGGCGCTCCCGACCGCATGCCTTCCCACAGTTGGCCGGCCTGGGCGACGATTCGGCCGGTGGCGGCGAGCAGGCCGTCGAGCCCCTCGCGGAGTCCGCCTTCGGCTTCGGCGCGCGCCGATTCGTAGCCGGCGCATTCGGCGACCGACAGGCGGTTGACGCTACGCCCGATGCGGTCGATGGCGGCGTCGGAATCGAGGGCGGGAGATAGACTCATGAGACAAAGGCTACGCGATTCGGGGACCGGGCGGAAGCGTTCAGCCTCCCCGTATCCGCATCAGCGTCCTGGGCCCGCAATCCGCCAGGACTTCCAGGAGGTCGGTCCGGGCGAGGGCCACGCAGCCTTCGGTCGGCTCGTAGCCGGGCCGCGCCACGTGCAGAAAGATGGCGCTGCCCCGCCCGGCGACGGGGGGATCGTCGTTCCAGCCCAGCACCGCGACCACGTCGTAGACCCCATCCTCCCGCCATAGTCTTTCGTGGCGACCGGGATAGGGCAGGGGAACCAAGCAATTATAGGCAGGATCGTCGGGATCGTCGCACCAGCCGTCCCCGGGATGGAGCATGGCCAGCGGCAGCCCGGTGGCCACCATGACCAATCGATCCGGCCGATAGAGCACCCGGCGCAACGGATGTACGCCGATCGGGGTGCCTCCATCGCCTTCCCGCTTGTCGACGACTATTCCGCCGCGCCCGAGGGCGCAACGGTAGCGCCGTCCCTGCCATTCCAGCATATCGGGGGCCCGGACTTCGATCACGTCGCCCGCCATGAAGGCTTATCCCTGTGCGGAAAGTACCGGCCGGATACCCGCCGCCTCGGCCAGGCGTTCGGCGCGCAGATACTGGCTCAGGCCGGACATGGCCTCCAGCATGCCGGCCACCTGTTCGGCGGCCCGGTCGACGCGCCCTTCGCGGCCCAGGTCCTGGGATTGCCGCAAACCGGCCGCGGCGGAATCCGTCTCCCGTCCCACGAGTTGCAAAGCGGCCAGAATGCCGGGGTCGGGGGTCGGGCCGGCGAGTTCCTTGGGGTCGCGTGCCATCTGCTCGGCCAAGGGATCGGGGTTGCGTCCGGCGGTCGGCGGCGTGTCGCGCTTGACGGCGGCCGTGCGAATGCGATGTTCCTGCCGTGCCCAGAGAGTCACCGGGTCCTCGCCCTCGGCGGCGGTCATGGCGACCGTCTGGTCGTCGCGGGACTCCAGCGCGTCGCGGGCCCAGGCGGCAATCGGGTCGCCATCCTTCGTCGGCTGCGCCAGGGCCGCCATTTCCGGCGGTGGCGGCGGCAGGTCTTCGCGGGTCACGGCGGCGACTTTCAGGCTGCCCGGCGCCGGCGCCTCGAAGGCCTGTTCGGCCAAATCGGTGCCTTCGGTCCCATCGCCGTCCTTCAGCAGGGCCATCATGTGTTCGCCGGCATCCTTGCCGGTTACGCCTTCCAGCGCCAGGTTGGCCACCGAGGTGGCGATGCCGATCGGCCCGCCCAACAGGCCACCGTAAAGAATACTGCCCAGGGCATGCGGAGCGCCCTGCACCTTGTCGCCGGTCATTTCCTTGTAGAGCGTGGAAATCACCGGCAGGTGCTGCAGGGGATTGATGATGTTGACGATATCCTGGAAACTGAAGCTGTCGTCCTCGGTCGCCGAGAAGGCCGCCTTGGCGCCCTCGCGGGATTCCTTGAGGAATTCTCCCTTGGTCCCTTGAGTGACCGGGGCGTTCCGCGTTTCCATCGCCTTGATGAAGTCGTCCATGACCGGCGCTCCTGGTTGCCGCTCATCATGAAGCAAGGCGTATGCCATTATGGGAATCGCGGGATTTCAAGGCCTTGTCCGGTCACATGCCCGGTCGGCGCCGTCCATCGGCGGCAGAATCTACCGGGCCGGGTCAGAAAAGATGGCCGCCCTTGGCCGCCTTGGTGCGCAGGTAGGCCTCGTTGTGCCGATTGGCGGGAAAGGCATGAGCCACCCGCTCCGTCACCGTGATGCCGAACCGGGCCAGGGCCCCGACCTTGTCCGGGTTGTTGGTCATCAGCCGCACCTGGCCGTACCCCAATTGCCGCAGCATCTGCACCGCCGGCAGATAGACCCGCTCGTCGGCATCGAAGCCCAGTTGCTCGTTGGCGTCCAGGGTGTCGAAGCCCCGATCCTGCAATTCGTAGGCGCGCAGCTTGTTGACCAGCCCGATCCCCCTCCCTTCCTGGGCGAGGTAGAGCAATACGCCGCCTCCAGCCGCGGCGATCTCGCGAATCGCACCGCGCAACTGGTCGCCGCAGTCGCAGCGCAAGCTGCCCAGCAGGTCGCCGGTGAAGCATTCGGAATGCAGGCGGGTGAGAACGGCCCGACCTGCCGGCGGATCGCCGATCACGATGGCCAAATGCTCCAGCCCTCCGTCCAGCGGCCGGAAGGCGAGAACGCGGGTCGCCTCGGCATCGGCCAGGGGCACCCGGGCCTCGCTGACTTTCCGCAGGGTGCGGGCCGCGGTCTGTTCGTATTGGAAGACGTCGCCGGCATCGACCACCAGCAGATCGCGCCGCGCCGCCCAAAGGACCAGATCGTCGGCTTCGCGGTTGGCCGCCAGGTCGCAGACCAGCGCGGAAGGCAGCAAGCGCGCCAACTTGACCAGGCCCACGGCAGCACTTTCGCAACCGTATGGGGCGGCCGGCACCGCCAGAAGGTCTCCTGGCTGCCCTGCGGGCGTGGCCAACGGGTCGGAAAGATCGATGATGCGTCCCGCAGTGAAGCCTGCCGAATCGGTCAGCGTCACGACCTTGGACCCACCGTCCGGCAGTCCCAGGGCTCCGGCACGCCGGGCCGTCACGGCCAGGCGTACCGTGGCGCCCGCCATGCGGGCCATCTCGATCAGGCTTTCCGCCGTGGCCGCTTCGGCGGCCCGCACCAGGGCGGCGCCGCCCCCACCCGCCCGCACGGCCACCGGCCGGCCGCGCCGCAGGTCGGACGATGCCCGGTCGACGGCGAGCAAGGATACCGGCTCACGCGACGCTGGCATGGGGATGAGGACCGATCGGTGCGGCATGGACCATCCGGGATTTCCGCGAAGGGGCCGGACGATAGCGCCTTTCCGCTTCCAGGGAAAGCGCTTCGGCATTTATACTGCACGGGACCGCATCGGTCGTGGGGAGGCGGGGGCGCATGACGACAGGCAAGAAGATCCTGCTCGCGGATGACGATACGGCTCTGCTCGATCTGCTGAGCGAACAGCTTCAACTGCACGAGGAATTCTCCACCGCCAAGGCCGAGACGGCCGCAAGGGCGCTGGAACTCGCCAAGACCGAACACTTCGACATCGTCATCCTGGACGTCGGCCTGCCCGACATGGACGGGCGCGAGGTCTGCCGGCTCATGCGTCGCAACGGGGTGAAGGCGCCGATCATCATGTTGACCGGCGCCGATACCGACGCCGACACCATCCTGGGTCTGGACGCCGGGGCCAACGACTACATCATCAAGCCCTTCCGCCTGGGCATCCTGCTGGCCCGCCTGCGCGCCCATATCCGTCAGCACGAACTCAGCGACGACGCGGTCTTCGTCATCGGGCCCTACACCTTCCACCCCGGCAACAAGCTTCTGGTGGAGAACCGGACCCACAAGAAGGTACGTCTCACCGACAAGGAGGCGGCGATCCTGAAATACCTCTACCGGTCCGGCGACCACGTGGTCAGCCGCGAGACCCTGCTGGGCGAGGTCTGGGGTTACAACGCCGGGGTCACCACCCATACCCTGGAGACCCACGTCTACCGCCTGCGCCAGAAGATCGAACAAGACCCGTCGAACGCCGTCCTGCTGCTTACCGAGCCCGGCGGCTATCGTCTGGCGCCCTGATTACCATTCGAGGGCCACCGCCACCGGGACGTGGTCGGAAGGATCGGACCAGCCGCGCGCCTCGCGCAGGACGTGGACATCGGCCAAGGCGGGTTCAAGGTCGGGCGACAACCAGATGTGATCGAGGCGCCGGCCGCGATTCGGCCCCTCCCAGTCCTTGGCCCGGTAACTCCACCAAGTGTAGACCCGTTCCGCGGCCGGAAGGCGGTGTCGAACCGAATCGATCCAACCGCCGGCCGCCAGCGCTTCGGTCAACAGCCGCACCTCGCCTTCGGTATGGGTCACCACGTTCCTCAGCTTTTCGTGGGACCAGACGTCGGTGGGCAGGGGCGCCACGTTCAGGTCGCCGGCCAGCACCGTCGGCCGTCCCGCCCCCCGCCGTTCGCCCGACCAGGCGATCAGGTCTTCCAGGAAGCGCAGCTTGTGGGCGAATTTGGGGTTGTCGTCAGCGTCGGGAACGTCGCCGCCCGCCGGTAGATAGAGCGAATGCACCTCGCAGGACCGGCCGGTTTCCGGCTCGTGGACCGTTGCCCAGACATGCCGACAATCGGCGCGCCCGCACCAGTCGCGGCTTCCCGCATCCGTCAGCGGCAGCCGCGAGATCACCGCCACGCCGTTGTAGCTTTTCATGCCCTTGAAGACTTGGTGGGGATAGCCCAGCGCCGCCAGGTCGTCGGCGGGGAACAACTCGTCGGTCACCTTGGTTTCCTGGAGACAGACGACATCCGGCGCCAGCCAAGCCGACAACCGCTGCAGGCCATCGAGCCGGCGGCGCAGGGAATTGACGTTCCAGGTGGCGATACGCAAGGCCATGCCGACTATGCGCCGCCCCGCTTCAGCCAGGCTTCCTTTTCCTCCGGGCTGAGGCGGCCGGCATAATAGCCCTGGTTGGGGTAGACGAAGGGCGCGTCGCGGGCTTTTCGCACCAGGGCCATCAGGGACGATTCCCGGGGCAGGCGGTCGTTCAGTGCCGCCTCGAGAAGTTCCTTGGGATCACGTATCTGAGTGATGGACGGGGGATTGTTCTGGCAGAGAAAGAATCCTTCGACGCGGTAATCGTTGGTGACCACCAGATCGACGAACAGCGTCGGCTGGAGATTATAGAAGCCATGATTGAACCAGCCGGTGAACGGCGCCGCATGAACCATCAATCCGCCCGCCGCCGTATGGTCGTGCATGGTCTTGAAGAACTGGCCGATGTTGAAGATGTGCTCGGCAGTGCCGTTGTTGACCGTCAATTCGAACCGGCGCCCGAGATCCTGCGGATGGTTCAGGTCCAGTCGCTGGGCCATGGCGGTACCGCTGGGATCGATGGCCTCGATCCGGCTCGGATTGACGAACAGGCCATAGAAGACCTTGGCGACATCGAACATGTAGGTCGGGCTGTCGGTCCGCCCCAGGGGGGCGAGAAGCCGCTGGCGCAGGATGGGGTCCTTGACCAGCGTCTCGATGTCGCGCTTGAGAACGGCAACCGGCAGATCGCCGTACCAGTTGGCTTCGCCGAACTCCAGAATCGCTCCGCCTACCGGCAGGATCTTCTGGGCCGCCGCTTCCTTGAAGATGTGATAGATGACCTGGGTGATGGCCATGACCCCTCCGCACCTGTTCGTATCCTTATAGGCAAAGGTCCCAGGCCGCGTCCATGGCGGCGCACGGAAAAGCGCCCGGCTCCGGGGGGTTGGAGTCGGGCGCCGCTTCCCCTTGGGAAGCCGGGATGGCCGGGGGAAGCCATCCCCGGGGGCGCACACGCCCCTTCTATCCCTCACTTGGGCGGCCGTGGCCCCGGAATCAAGGCGCTGCGCAAGCCCGTTGATCCCGGCCGCCGGGTGGGTAGACTGCGGCGTCATGCACAATCCTCGCCTCGACCTGTTGACCGACTACCCCTTCGACCGCCTGCGGGCCCTGCTGGGCGATTCCATGCCGCCCCGGGAACTGGCGCCGCTGACCCTGTCCATCGGCGAGCCCCAGCATACCCCGCCCGCCCTGATCGCCGAGACCCTGGCGGCCAACGCCCACCTTTGGGGCAAGTACCCTCCCGTCGACGGTACGCCCGAATTCCGAGCTGCCGTGGATGCCTGGCTGATGCGCCGCTACGGGGTTTCCGGCGTTCCCAGCCTGCCCCTTTCCGGCACTCGCGAGGGCCTGTTCATGGCGGCGGCCCTGGCGGTGGGCGAAGCCAAGGGTGGTGGCCGGCCGTTGGTGCTGGTGCCCAATCCCTTCTACCAAGTCTATTCGGGGGCGGCGGTCATGTGGGGGGCGGAACCGGTCTTCCTGCCGGCCACCAAGGCCACCGGCTTCCTGCCCGAACTGGAAGCGCTCGACGGCGACACTTTCCGGCGCACGACCGCCCTGTTCCTTTGCTCGCCGGCCAACCCGCAGGGCACCATGGCGGACCTGGACTACCTGAAAAGAGCCATTGTCCAGGCGCGCCGCCACGACTTCCTGCTGATCGTCGACGAATGCTACGCGGAGATCTACGACCGCGACCCGCCGTCGGGCGCCTTGCAGGCCTGCCGGGAACTGGGCGAGGGCTTCGGCAAGGTCCTGTCCTTCCATTCCCTGTCCAAGCGCTCCAGCGCCGCCGGTCTGCGTTCCGGCTTCGTCGCCGGCGATCCCGAGTTTATCGGGCTGTTCCGGCGCCTGCGCTCCTACGGAGGGGCGACCTTGCCGCTGCCGGTACTGGCGGCCTCGGCGGCTCTCTGGAACGACGAGGTCCATGTGGTCGCGAATCGCGATCTCTATCGCCACAAGTTCGATCTGGCCGACGCGATTCTCGGCCCCCGGGTCGAACGTCCGCCCGGAGGCTTCTTCCTTTGGCTGGCCGTGGACGATGGCGAGCGGGCCGCCTTTCGCCTCTGGACCGAGGCCGGTCTGCGGGTCCTTCCGGGAGCCTATCTGGCTCGCGACGGGGCGGACGGGCACAATCCCGGGGCCGGCTATATCCGGGTGGCCCTGGTCCACGACTTGGCTACGACCGAGGAGGCTTTGCGGCGTCTCGTTAACGTCTTGTAAAGCGGCCTCCGGGCAAACTTTCGCCATGGCAAGGACAATCACCAATTCCGGCAAGGGGCCCATCTTTCCCGATGGAACGGGGGACTTCGTCAAGCGGCGCCTGTTCGACGCCGCCGGGTTGACTCTGATGACCGCCGCCGTGGCCGGACTGGCGGCGCTGACGAGCTTTTCGCCGGGCGATCCTTCCCTCAACAATGCGACTGACCTGCCGGCGTCCAACCTGTTGGGTTCGGCCGGTTCCTACATCGCCGATGCACTGCTGCAAAGCGTCGGCCTGGCCGGGATTCTGCCCATCGCCGTTCTCGCCGCCTGGGGCTGGCAACTCATGTATCGCCAGAAGGTGCCGGCTCTCTGGGCCCGCTTCGTCATGATGCTGAGTGCCGTCGCCCTGATCGCCGTCGCCCTGGGGACTGTGCCGCCACCGACCGGCTGGCCGCTTAATTCGGGCATCGGCGGGGCGGCCGGCGAACTGCTACTCCATTATCTGTCGCGCCTGCTGGTACCCATTTTCGGTCCGGCCTCCCTGGCCGTCGTGGTCGGGGCGGCGGCAGGCTTGGGCCTCGGCACCTTGGTGGTGGCATTGGGCCTTACCCTCGCCGACTGGAAGGCCGCCGGCCAAGGGTTGGCGGTCGCCGGAACCCTGGCGGCCCGCCTGGCTCGCCTTGGCCTCGACAAGCTGCGCCGTGGTCCGGCGGAAGAGAATGGCGCCGGCTCTACGACCCGGCTCGAGCGCCGTGAGCCCACCCTGGGCGGTCCGGCCTCCGCTTTCCAGAGTCCCGAGAGGATCGAGCGCAAGGTGGTGGCCAAGGCGCCCCGCCCCAAGGCCGGCAAGCAGGCCGCCGCCGAGCGCCAGCCGGTCTTCGATCTGGGGATCGGGAAAACGGAAGGCTATCAGGCACCACCTCTGGATATTCTGGCCGCACCGCCGGCTGCCGGCCGTGGCGAAGCGATCAGCAAGACCGCCCTGGAACAGAACGCTCGCCTGCTGGAAGGGGTGCTGGAGGATTTCGGGGTCAAGGGCCAGATCACTCATGTCCGTCCCGGTCCGGTGGTCACCCTCTACGAACTGGAACCGGCGCCGGGGACCAAGACCTCGCGGGTCATCGGCCTGGCCGACGATATCGCCCGGTCCATGAGCGCGGTCAGCGTGCGCGTCGCCGTGGTGCCGGGGCGCAATGTGATCGGCATCGAGATGCCGAACACCCGGCGCGAGACCGTGCACCTGCGCGAACTGCTCGCTTCCGAGGACATGGAACGGGCCGGTACGCCCGGCCGTTTGATCCTGGCGCTCGGCAAGGACATCGGCGGCGGTCCGGTGATGGTCGATCTGGCCCGCATGCCCCACCTGCTGATCGCCGGCACCACCGGTTCCGGCAAGTCGGTGGCCATCAACACCATGATTCTGTCCCTGCTTTACCGACTGCCGCCGGAGGCCTGCCGGCTGATCATGGTCGATCCGAAGATGCTGGAACTGTCCGTCTACGACGGCATTCCCCATCTGCTTGCCCCGGTGGTGACCGATCCCTCCAAGGCCGTGGTCGCCCTCAAATGGGCGGTGCGCGAGATGGAAGACCGCTACCGGCTGATGTCGCAGCTGGGGGTGCGCAACATCGCCGGCTACAACCAGCGCATCGCCGAGGCGGCGCGCAAGGGCGAATCGCTCACCCGCCGGGTGCAGACCGGCTTCGACGACCAGGGCAAGCCCCAGTTCGAGGACCTGCCGCTCGCCAGCGAGCCCCTGCCCTTCATCGTGGTGGTGGTCGACGAGATGGCCGATTTGATGCTGGTCGCCGGCAAGGACATCGAAGCCGCCGTGCAGCGCCTGGCCCAGATGGCCCGCGCCGCCGGCATCCACCTCATCATGGCCACCCAGAGGCCGTCGGTCGACGTCATTACCGGCACCATCAAGGCCAACTTCCCCACCCGGGTCAGCTTCCAGGTCACCTCCAAGATCGACAGCCGCACCATCCTTGGCGAACAGGGGGCGGAACAGCTTCTGGGCCAGGGCGACATGCTCTACATGGCGGGCGGCGGGCGCATCTCGCGCGTTCACGGACCCTTCGTTTCCGACGCCGAGGTCGAATCCGTGGTCAACCACCTGAAAGCCCAGGGCGAGCCGGCTTATGTGGAGGCGGTGACCGAGGAAGACGACACGCCGGTCTTCGGCATGGGCGGGGCCATGGGCGGCGAGGGCGAGGGCGGCGAATCGGACGGCCTCTACGACCAAGCGGTGGCCATCGTCACCCGCGAAGGCAAGGCCTCCACGAGTTTCGTGCAAAGACACCTGCAGATCGGCTATAACCGCGCCGCGCGCATCGTCGAACGGATGGAGGCGGAAGGTGTCGTCAGCAAAGCGGACCGCGTGGGCCGGCGCGAAGTCCTGGCTCCAGGCGTGGCGGCCGAGTAGGCTGGCGGCCGGATTGCTCGCGGCGTTCCTGGTCGCGGGCGGAGCCCAGGCGGCCGAAAAGTCCAGGGTCAAGCCGATCCAGCTCGACGGCCCGAACAGGGCCCTGGTGGCCGAACTCGAAGGCTATCTCAACGGCATGAAGACCCTGGAGGCGCGCTTTCTCCAGGTTGCCTCCACCGGCGACGTCGCGGAGGGGCGCATCTACCTCTCGCGCCCCGGCAGGCTGCGCATCGAATACGATCCTCCCAAGACGGATCTGATCGTCTCGGACGGCCTCATGCTGATGCATTACGATCGCGAACTCCAGCAGGCCAGCCATGTGTTCCTCGATTCCACCCCGGCCGGCATCCTGGTGGACGAAAAGGTCGCCCTGAATTCCGACAAGTTGACCCTGATCGGTCTGGAAAGGGAATCCGGGGCCATCCGGGCCGGCGTGGTGCGCAGCAAGGACCCGGGCGAGGGCACGGTGACCTTGATATTCAGCGAGAAGCCGCTGGCACTTCGTAAATGGATCGTGGTCGATGCCCAAGGCATCGTCACCACGGTCACCTTGCAGAACCCGGTCTTCGGTCAGCCGCTGGACAAGAAGCTGTTCTACCTGGAAGCCCCGCCGGGCAAGTAGGGCGGACGTTCAGCGACGGGTGTTCGTGACGGTGCCATGGCGGTGGCAAAGCGCGTGCATGGTCAGGCAGAGCCACTCCAGGCTGTTGGGCGGCTCCTTGAGCAGGCAGTATTCCAGATCTTCGTGAAGCTGTTCGGTGATATCCGCCGGATCGATTTCCAGCAACCCGTAAATCACCGTATACATGTAGGCTACGAGCACCGCCCGACGGGCATTGGAAGGCGTTTCACCTGCGAACTCGAAAAGATGTTCAGGTTTGGTCTCGGTTAAGATCAAGGTCCAGATAGCGGCCACTTTGTGATTGGCGAGCAGGGAATCCTTGATTCCGTGGCGGGCGACAAATTCGGATCGTACCTGCTTGTAAGCTCTGACGATCTTCGCCAGGACGTCGCTTCCTTCGCGAAATTGCGGCCGTGCCGGATCGTCCGCGAATATCTCGGCGGTCTTCCGACCGCAATTCAGGAGATAGCCTCTTCTCTTTTCGTCAAGGGTGGGAACCTCGGGAGACTTCGCCATCGCCTTACGTGCCGCGCGCCCGCTTCATGATCTTGCGGCCTCGCTCACGCAAATGTTCGGTCCCCGCTTCAACCCGTTGCGATGCCACGTCATAGTCGATCCGGTCGCTGTCGTTGCGCATGTGGACATGATCGAGATGGTCGGTATCCGGAAGCACCCGCATCCTTTTCCGTCGCATCGACATGACGTTCCTCGCTACTCGTTCCCCTCAAGGCCGTTCCGGATAGCGGCTGCGTGACAATAATGCAAGCCGTTTTCGAGACCGAATCTCACTTCTTTATATTGCCTCTTCGGCACCGTCAAACAATGTCCGCTACCATATTGGAATCCCGTGGATTCCCAATATTCGCGGTTCCCTAGGAAGCATCGCCGCCAAGCCCGATTCGCATTGTGCGCACCGGCAGCAGCAGCAACAGCCCCACGGCGAAAAAGACGAGGATGGTCGCCATGCCGGCTCTCTGGCTGGCGAAGGCGGTGGTCACCATCCCCAGCAAGGCCGGTCCCAGGAAGGCCGTGGCCTTGCCGGAAAAGGCGTAGAGCCCGAACATCTCGGCCCGGATTTCCGCAGGCGCCAGGCGGGCCATCAGGGACCGGCTGGCCGCCTGGGCCGGTCCGACGAAGATGCCCAAAGGCAGGCCGAAGGCCCAGAACAGGGCCTTGGATTCGACCGCCAGCAGCGCCCCGCCCAGCAGGATCAAGGCTGCTACCGATACGACGATCACCACCTTGGGCCCGAAGCGGTCGTCGGCGAAGGCGAACAGGGCGGCGCCGATCCCGGCGGTGACGTTGAGCGCGATGCCGAATAGGATCAGCTCCTGGAAATCCATGCCGAAGGTGCCGGCAGCATAGACCCCTCCGAAGGCGAACAGGGTGTTGAGTCCGTCGGTGTAGATCATGTGGGCGAGCAGGAAGCGCAACGCCGTCCGGTATTCGCGGGCCCGCTTCAAGGTGGCGGCCAGGGAGGAAATGCCGCGCCGGGTTGCCTCGGCCACCGACAAGCCGGTGCCGGCGCGGTCGGGGGTCAGCAGGAACAGGGGCAGGGAAAACAGCCCGAACCAAAGCGCGGCCAGAAGCGCGGTGGCGCGTACCGGCTCCGCCTGGGCCTTGTCGAGACCGAACCAGGGCGTTTCCGCCTGCACCAAGCCGACCAGGGCCAGGGCCAGGCAGGCGAGCCCGCCCCCGTAGCCAAGACCCCAACCCCAGCCGGACCAGCGGCCGATCCGTTCGGGTGGGGCCAAGTCGGGCAGCATGGCGTTGTAGAAGACCATGCCCATCTCGAAGGCCACGTTGGCCAGCCCCACCAGCACCAGAGCCCAGAGCACGTCGGCCGGATCGGGCCGGGTTAACCACAACAGCGCCGTCATTCCGACGCACAGCAGGGTGAAGACGGCCAGCCAGGGCTTGCGGCGCCCGCCATGGTCGGCCACCGCGCCCAGAAGGGGGGCTAGCAGGGCGACGGCCAAGCCCGAGGCGCTCATGGCATAGCCCCACTGGGCGGTGCCGGCGATGGAATCTGTCGCCACCGCCTGGGTGAAGTAGGCGGCGAAGACGAAGGTGGCGATCACCGTGGGAAAGGCCGAATTGGCCCAGTCGTAGAATGCCCAGGCGACCAGTCCGGAAGGACGGGCCCCCATCATGGCGCCCGCATCGCGCCGGCGGCCAGGAGAACGACCGCCACCGCCGATCCATGCCCCCGTTCCGCCATTATTCGTGCTCCTTTCCCCATCCGCCAGCCACTATACAGGCTCACCGGCCCATGGCTACCGTCCGTCCCCAAAAACAGAACGGGTTCCGCGAGCGGAATTCTGCTATAATGGAACTCCTGAGAATATGGGGATTATCATGGGACGGGAAACCCTGATCGGCCGCGTGACGGAGGCTTTGTTCGGCACGGAGGAACCTTCTCCGGAGATGTCCGAGGAGACCCCGGCCCCTCCGTCGGTCCCGAATACCCGCAATCCCGGCGACCCCGGCTGGGCCGAGCGAAAGCACGAGCGTCGGCATTTCAAGGCGACCTTCCTCGACCACCCCGACCGTCGCGACGGCCAGCCCCGCCGGGCCACGGACATCGCTTCGGGGTTTGGGACCGTTTCTGCTTCCTCTCGGTCTTAGCCGGCGACCTCCCGCTTTTCGGACGGAGCCTGAATCGTGCTAGGGATCGCGGCTGAGGCCCTTTTCCTCCAGCGCCGCAAGATAGGCACGCCAGGTTTCGTCCTGGCTCGCGCCCAGTTCGTAGAGGGTGTCCCACGAATAGATGCCGCTGTCGTGCAGGTCGTCGAACTTGATCCGGATGGCGTAATTGCCCACCGGCTCGACGGCCATGATGCCGACGTGGCGCCGGCCGGCCACGGTCTTGCGTTCGCTGGGCGAATGGCCCTGGACCTCTGCCGAGGGACTCTCGACCCTCAGGTACTCGGCGGGCAGACGGAAGGTCTTGCCGTCGTCGAAGTCCACTTCCAGAATCTTCTCGTCGCGCTTCACGCGAATTTCGACGGCCTGATGGCGGGTTCCGAATTGGGTGGTCATGCCTTGGCGGCTCCTTCGTCCAAGGACCGGGCTTCGTCGGCCAGCATCACGGGAATGCCGTCCCGGATGGGATAGGCCAATCCGGCCTTGCGGCTGATCAGTTCCTGCTTCTCGACGTCGTATTCGAGGGGCCCCTTGGTCAAGGGGCACACCAGGATTTCCAGCAGTTTGGGATCGACCTTGCGCTCGCTCATGGATTTTTCCTTCAGTGGCGGACGGCGGGAGTATCGGGGTCGGGCCGGGCGCGGGCCCCCATTTCCAGCAGGGCCAGCAGCAATTCGGCTCTTTCGGCGAGGCTGCATTCCAGCAGGGCTTGCTTTTCGCGGGCCTCGAGGGGGCAAGCCATGGCCAGCGAGGTCACCAGGAGGGAATCGGGGGCCCGCTTCAGGGCCTCCCAGTCGGCTTCCAGGCCGCGGGGCCGCAGATAGGCCCCGGCGGTATCGAGGAGCCGCGCACGGTCGATCGGAAAGGGCAGATCCGGCATCGTGTCCTCGGAGAAATCCCCGTAGGCGACGCGCATGCGGCGATAGCCCCGGCAGGGCTCGCTTTCGGCCACCACCGTGAAACGATTGATTCCGGTAAGGGTAATCAGGAAGGCCCCGTCCTGGGTTTCCATGAAGGCGGAAACCCGGCCCAGGCAGCCCACCGGGTAGACCGGGGCGCCCTCCGGAACCGGATGGGATTCATCCCGGCGGGTCTGGATCAGCCCCATCAGGCGGCCTTCTCCCAGGCAGTCGAGCAGCAGATTGACGTAGCGCGGCTCGAAGATCTTCAGCGGCAGTTCGCCCTGGGGCAGCAACAGCACCCCCGGCAAAGGAAAGACGGGAATGGTATCGGGCAACGGGGCCGTCATGAGAACAGCACCGACGACAGCTGCCGGCGGCCCACCACCGTCAGGGGATGGGCATGGCCGAGGGCTTCGAAAACCTTGACCAGTTGACGGCGGGCCGCGTCTTCGTTCCAGGTGCGGTTGCGCCGTACCAGTTCCACCAGTTCCCGGATCGCCTCCTCCGGCCGCCCTGCGCCGTAAAGCGCGACGCCCAGGTCATAGCGGGCCTGGAGATCGCCCGGGTCCTTGGCCAGCCGGTCCGTCAGCACTTGCAGTTCGGCGGCGCTTCCCCCCTGTTCCGCCAACTCCAGCGCCGCGGCGGCGCTGGCGACTTCGGATTGAGTCCGCATCGCCGGCGGTAGGTCGTCAAGAAAGCGCCGCGCCCGTTCCAACTCGCCCAGGGCGATACAGGCCTTGAGAGCTCCACCGGCCGCGGCCGGATTGTCGGGCGCCTGCGCGAGCAGGGCGCCGAAGACCTCCAGGGCTTCCCGGAAAGCGCCCGCCGCGAGCAGGGCGCGGGCTTCCTCCAGGACCTGATCGGTCGGTGACTTGGCGTCGCCGGTCAAGCGCTTGATGAAGGCCCGCAACTGGCTCTCCGGCAGGGCTCCGGCGAAACCGTCCACCGGCCGGCCGTCCTTGAAGGCGAAGACGGCCGGGATCGATTGAACACGCAATTGCTGGGCCAACTGCTGGTTTTCGTCCACGTTCACCTTGACCATCCGCACCAAGCCGGCGGCTTCCACCACCAGCTTTTCCAGCATCGGGCCCAATTGCTTGCAGGGCCCGCACCAGGGAGCCCAGAGGTCGACGATCACCGGCACCGTCTTCGACGCTTCGATGACGTCCTTGGCGAACGAGGCGCCTGTCGCGTCCGCGATCAGATCCTCGCGCCGGGGTTTGGCGCCCCCCGCCGGAAGATCATTGCCATCCAGGATCAATGGTGCCATCGCCGTCTCGCCCCTTCGCCGCTCATCTCCCTCAGAAGATGGCCGGTTCCGTCCCATCCCGCAAGTCCTGCGGCAAACATCAAAAAGGGGCTTGCGTCGGACGCCGCTTTCCTTATTATCCGCGTCCTCCGAGCGGGCGTAGCTCAGGGGTAGAGCGCAACCTTGCCAAGGTTGATGTCGTGAGTTCGAATCTCATCGCCCGCTCCATTTTCTCCCTTTGACCCCAAAGGGATACGAGATAGGCCGGGCTCAAGCCCGGCCTTTCGTCTTTGGGGCGCAATCGGCCGATCAGAATTCCAGGATGGCGCTGTGGACGGCAAGGCCGATCAGGGCGACCATGTAGAACAGCGTCGCCAAACCGATGAAGAAGAACACGTTGGCCACGGTGCGCAGGGGATAACGGTGCCGTTCGTGCGTGAGGCGGGTGAAGCTGCGCTTTTCCTCGCCGGCCAGGACCGTGACGTAGTACCGGTGGGAGAGAACCGGCAAGGTCATGCGGATGTTGACCGGCGGCGGTACCGTCGCGGAATCCAGGATGGCGCTGTGGATGGCTTCCTTCTGTTCGCTGGTCATGGTGTCGATGACCCAGGGTGGCAACCTAGCGAACAGCCAGTTGGCGTGCAGAACCTGCGAAATCGTATCTTCGTGACCCATCCTGATACCTCCCACGCCCCGCTTCTTGGTTTCGGGCGGCTTCCCCGCGGCAGTGTAGCCGCAAGCCGTCCGCTTGCCCATCCTTAAGTCGTGGCTCGCCTCAAAAAAATCCTTCGAACCGATTTGTATTTTGCCCTGAATGCACTAGAATCAAAATGTGATTCTAGGCACATGGGGTCTGGAAATGGGGGACAGACGTGGAGGTTCCTAACCACGCCCGCAAGGCGGAACTCGTCTTGCGTCTGGCCGAAGCGGCGCGCCGCCGCCTGCGACCGGAGCAGGTACCCGACTTCGAGGAATTCCTGAGGCGTTACCACGAGTTCACCCCTTGGGAGGACATCGCCGGCCAATCGCCGGAGAGCCTGTTCGGCGCCGCGCTCGCCCACTGGAAACTGGGGGTCGACCGACCGACCGGAACCTGCCGGGTACGGGTCTACAATCCCACTTCGGACGAGCAGGGCTGGAAGTCCGACCTGACGGTCGTCGACGTGGTGACCGACGACATGCGGTTTCTGGTGGAATCGGTTGGAGCGGAATTGGCCCGGCGCGAACTGGCGGTCCATCTGCTGGTCCATCCCGTGCTGGGCCCCGTGTCCTACATGCATTTCCGCGTTACCGGCCAGCCGGCCGACCGGCTGGAGGCGATCCGGGCCGGGGTGGCGTCGGTCCTGGACGACGTGCGGGCCGCCGTCGAGGACTGGCGGCCGGGACGCGAGCGCCTGGCTGAAACCCTGCAAGACCTCGCGGCCGCCCGCGGCCCCGAGGACAACGAGGCTCGCGAGTTCCTCGAATGGCTTCATGCCGACAACTTCACCTTCCTGGGGTGCCGGGACTACGACGCGGCGGGGCGGGCCATTTCCGGCCTGGGGCTGCTGCGCGACCCGGCGCGCCGTCTGTTCGGCGAGATCGACGAGGCCACGGTTCTCGCCGCCCGGCCGGGTAGGCTATCGGTAACCAAGACCAGCCGGCCGTCCACGGTGCGGCGCTCCGTCTTCATGGATGCCCTGGCGGTCAAGCGGAACGGGGAAGGCGGCCCGAGACTGTTCGTCGGCCTGTTCACCGCCACCGCCTACAATCTCAGCGTCATGGATATTCCCTTGCTGCGGCGGAAGGTGCGGCGCGTCCTGGAGGCGGCCGGATTCCGCTCCGATTCCCACGACGGACGGGTGCTGCTCAATATCCTGGAGACCTACCCCCGCGACGAGTTGTTCCAGGCAGCGGAGGACCATCTGCTCCACACGGCGCTGGGTATCAAGCATTTGCAGGAAAGGCCTCGGGTGGCGCTGTTCGTCCGCCGCGACGATTTCGAACGCTTCGTCTCCTGCCTGGTCTACCTGCCGCGCGACACCTTCACCACCGACCTGCGCCGCCGCATCCAGGATATCCTCGAAACGGCCTTCGGCGGGCCCACCCTTACCTACTACACCCAACTGGGCGATTCGCCCCTGGCCCGCCTGCAGGTGCTGATCGCCACCCCGCCGAGCCAAGCGCCGGCCTGCGACCCGCGCGCGGTGGAAGTACGCATCGTCGAGATCGCCCGCTCCTGGACCGACGTCCTGCGCGAGGCCCTGGTGGCGGCGCATGGCGAACAGGAGGGGCTGCGGCTCGTCCGACGCTACCGACGGGCCTTCCGTTCCGGCTACTGCGAACGCTTCGCCGCCGAGGTGGCGGTGGGCGATATCGAGCGCATCGAGGATATCCTGACCCGGGGCGGGCTGGGAATGAACCTCTATCGCCCTCCCGAGGCCGGCGGGCATCAGGTACGCCTCAAGGTCTACCAACTGGGCGATCCCATCGCGCTGTCCGACGTGCTCCCGATGCTCGAACACATGGGCTTCCGGGTCCTGGACGAGATTCCCTTCCGGGCGACGCCCGAAGAGGACGGCGGTCGCCAGGTGATGATTCACGACTTCGGCCTGGAAAGCCGGGACGGCGCGGCCATCGACCTGGGTGGCGCGCGCGACTTGTTCCAGGAGGCCTTCCGGCGCGTCTGGTTCGGCGACATGGAAAGCGACGGCTTCAACGCCCTGGTGCTGAAGGCCGGCCTCGCCTGGCGCGAGGTCGGAGTGCTGCGCGCCTACAGCCGCTTCCTGCGCCAAGCCGGCATCGCCTTTTCCTCCGCCTACATGGAAGCCACCCTGGTCCGCCATGCCGGCATCGTCCGCAAGCTGGTCGACTTGTTCCTTGCCTTGTTCGATCCGGCGGCCGGGGATGGGGCGGGGCGTCTGGAAGGCGAAATCGCCACCGCCCTGGAATCCATCGCCAGCGCCGACGAGGACCGCATCCTGCGCCGGTTCCTCAACGCCGTGACCAGCACGTTGCGCACCAATTTCTTCCAGACCGGACCGGACGGCGGGCCCAAGCCATGGCTATCCTGCAAGCTGGACAGCCGTAAGCTCGACGACCTGCCCTTGCCACGCCCGCTGGTGGAAATCTTCGTCTATAGCCCCCGTGTCGAAGGGGTGCATCTGCGCTTCGGCAAGGTGGCGCGGGGTGGCCTGCGGTGGTCGGACCGGCGCGAAGACTTCCGCACCGAGGTTCTGGGCTTGGTCAAGGCCCAGGTGGTCAAGAACGCCATCATCGTGCCGGTGGGGTCCAAGGGCGGCTTCGTCGTCAAGCGACCGCCGCCGGCCGGAGACCGCGACGCTTTTCTGGCCGAGGGCATCGCTTGCTACCGGACTTTCGTGCGGGGTTTGCTCGACCTTACCGACAACCTGAAGGGCGATGGCGTCGTACCGCCCCCGGCGGTGGTGCGGCGCGACGGCGACGATCCCTACCTGGTGGTGGCCGCGGACAAGGGCACGGCGACGTTCTCCGACATCGCCAACGCCATCTCGGCCGAATACGGCTTCTGGCTGGGCGACGCCTTCGCCTCGGGCGGCAGCCGGGGCTACGACCACAAGAAGATGGGCATCACCGCCAAGGGCGCCTGGGAATGCGTCAAACGCCATTTCCGCGAACTGGATTTGGACATCCAGACCCAGGACTTCACGGTGGTGGGGGTGGGCGACATGTCGGGGGACGTGTTCGGCAACGGCATGCTGCTGTCGCCACACATCCGGCTTTTGGCCGCCTTCGACCATCGCCACATCTTTGTCGATCCAGCCCCCGATCCGGTGGCCACCCTTGTGGAGCGAAAACGGCTTTTCGCCCTGCCCCGGTCCTCCTGGATGGATTTCGACGCCAAGCTCATCTCCAAGGGCGGCGGGGTTTTCGACCGCAAGGCCAAGACCATCGTCCTTTCCCCCGAAATCAAGGCCGCCTTCGGCATCAAGTCCGACCGCCTGGCACCCAACGACCTCATCAAGGTCCTCCTGCGGGCGCCGGTGGATCTGCTGTGGTTCGGCGGCATCGGGACCTACGTCAAAGCTTCGGCGGAGACCCATGCCGACGTCGGCGACAAGGCCAACGACGGGCTACGCGTCGACGGTGCCGAAGTCAGGGCCCGCGTGGTAGGCGAGGGCGCCAACCTCGGCTTCACCCAGCGAGGTCGCATCGAGTACGCCTTGAAGGGCGGGCGATTGAATGCCGACTTCGTCGACAATTCCGGCGGGGTCGACTGTTCGGACCATGAGGTCAACATCAAGATCCTGCTGGACGCCTCGGTGGCGGCCGGCAACTTGACGGAAAGGCGGCGCAACGCCCTGCTGGTCCGGATGACCGACGAGGTGGGCGCCCTGGTGATGCGCGACAACTATCGCCAGAGCCAGGCCATCTCGCTGTTGGAGGCAGGCGGGGTCGAGGGACTGGAGGACCAGGCCCGCCTGATGCGGCGGCTGGAGAAGTCGGGACGGCTGGACCGCCGTGTCGAGTTCCTGCCCGGCGACGAGGCCCTGGCGGAAAGGGCGGCCATCCGCCAAGGCCTGACGCGGCCCGAGATCGGCATCCTGGTTTCCTACGCCAAGATCTGGCTGTTCGACGAATTGCTGATCTCGCCTCTGCCGGACGATCCGGAACTTGCCCAGGACTTGGTCGAGTACTTCCCCCATCCCCTGCGCCGCAAGCTGCGCAAGGAGATCGAGGGCCACCGCCTGCGCCGCGAGATCGTCGCCACCCGAGTGACCAACGACCTGATCGACCGCGTGGGCGGGGCCTTCGTGCTGCGCCTTATGGAACGCACGGGCATGACGCCCAGCGATATCGCCCGCGCCTTCACCATCGCCCAGCGGGTCTTTGGTCTGGACCGGCTCTGGGAGGAGATCGAGGCCCTCGACGGGCAGGTGCCCGCCACCGTCCAGACCGCCATGCTGGGCCGAATCGACGCGTTGCTGGAACGGACGACCCTTTGGTTCCTGCGCCACGGTTCGCGGCCTCTCGATATCGGACGCCATGTGGCTGCCTACCGGGCCGGCATCCAGGCCCTGGCCGAAGCCTTGGAGGAAGTCCTGCCAGTCCATTACCTGGACGATCTGCAAGAGCGCGCCCAACCCCTGGTCGCCGAGGGCGTGCCCGAGGCCCTGGCGCTGCGCGTCGCCGGATTGGTCAACCTGATCCCCGGCGGCGACATCGTGCGCTTGGCCGCGGCGCGGGGACGGAAGGTTCCCGACGTGGCGCGGCTCTACTTCGCCATGGGGGCGCGGTTCCGGCTGGGCAACCTGCGGGCTTCGGCCGAGGCCCTGCCGGCCACCACTCACTGGCAGCGATTGGCGGTGGCAGCGATGATCGAGGAAATCTACGGCCATCAGATCGCGCTCACCGCCCAGGTACTCGACTGCGCCGGGCCGGAGACCCGCACGGGCCCGGCCCTGAAGGCCTGGATCGAGCGCAACCGCGTGCTGATCGAACGCACCGAGACCCTGCTGTCGGAGATCTGGGCCACCGACCTCAACGACTCCGCCCAGATCGCCGTCGCCAGCCGCCAACTTCGCGCCCTGGTCGAGGCGCCGCCGACGGTGGGATGAGGAGACTATTCCGGTATCGCCGCGAGAAGGCGGCTGAGTCCCTCCCGAAGCCCGGTGGCCGCCGATAGGCCAAACCAAGCGCGCGCCAAGGACGGGTCCCCCAGCGACTTCCGGATATCGCCCGGACGTTCCGGTCCCATGGCGACGTCCGGCCGGACACCCAGGATGTCCGCCATAATGTCCGCCAGCCCCAGGATGGTGGTGGGGGTTCCGGTGCAAACGTTGTAGATTCGCGCGCCCTCGCGGCAGTTGTCCATCGCCGTTTCCAAGTGGGCGACGACATCGTTCACGAACACGAAATCCCGCACTTGCGACCCGTCGCCGTGGATTTCCAACGCTTCGCCCCGCTTCAGCCGATCAACGAAGATGGAAACGACCCCCGAATAAGGGGAGCTGGGATCCTGCCGGGGACCGTAGACATTGAAAAAGCGCAGCCCGACGGTCGGAACACGATGAACGGTCCAGGCGACGCTGGCATGGAGCTCCGAACCTAGCTTGTCGGCGCCATAGGCGGTCAATGGAAAAGTCGGCGCGCCTTCGGATAGGGGCATAGTGTTGCCGTGCCCGTATACGGCGGCGGACGAGGCAAAGACGACAGGAATCCGGCCTTGCTTTGCCGCCCTGTCCAGAACGGCGACCGTTGCCGTCTGATTGGCACGATGCGTCGGAAGCCACTCGGCGATCGAACGCGCGACCGAGGCGATGGCGGCCAAATGGAAACATCCCTGGGCACCGGAAAGGGCTTCCGCCACCGCCCCCGGATCCGCGGCATCGCCGACCAGCAGCTTCGCTCCGGCGGGAAGATTTTCGCGCTTCCCTCCCGAGAGATCGTCCAGCACGACAACCTCGTGACCCTTGTCCAGCAGGGCGTCGCAGAGATGGGAGCCGATGAAGCCGGCGCCACCGGTGACCGTATATCTTGCCATGTCGTCCCTGTCGCCGACCAACCATCGGCCGGATTTTCATGAGCGCATTGCCCGACCCGGAGCCCGTTTCCGATTCGGAAGGCCGATAATGTGCCATTTGTCGTCGGAGAACAACCTGTCCCGAAGACGGTTCCCCGACTGGCATGGCTCACCGGGCGATGCCGGTCGGCTCCGACACCTGGGCACGGGCCTCCTCGGGCTCGGCTCATCGCACCCGCCATGAATAGGCCAAATATTATGCATATATATGATAACGCCTAAATATTAGGCGACGTGCCCTGGGCCCATTGTTCACTCATGCCATTAATGTCGCGTTATAACATATTGTTATTACCCGCTGATCAACTGTTAGCGAATTTCGGCACGGTTCTTGAACCTCCCCTTCCAGCGGAGGGCCTTTCCCTGGGATGGGCGCTCCGGTCAACCCTCGGCGGGCGGCGCTGGCCGCGATCGCCGGATCCTAAGGAAGGGATGCGAACGCGATGAAACTGATCATGGCAATCGTCAAGCCGTTCAAGTTGGACGAGGTGCGGGAAGCCCTCATCCAGTTGGGCGTGCAGGGCATGACCGCTACCGAGGTCAAGGGCTTCGGGCGGCAGAAGGGACAGGCGGAAATCTACCGGGGCGCCGAATACCTGGTCAGCTTCCTGCCCAAGGTGAAGCTGGAAATCGCCGTCAATTCGGAACTGGCCGAACAGGTGGTCGAGACCATCCAGAAGGCCGCCCATACGGGCAAGATCGGCGACGGCAAGATCTTTGTCGTCGACCTCGACAAGGTGGTCCGCATCCGGACCGGCGAGAAGGACCAGGAGGCCCTGTGATGCACAATCATGTCCGATACTTCAAGACGGCCGGCTTGGCTTCCTTGATGACCTTGGCGAACGTCGCGCTTGCCTTCGCCGAGGACGACAAGCCCGCCCCCGTGATGAACTCCGGCGACACCGCCTGGATGCTCACCTCCACCGCCCTGGTCCTGATGATGACCATCCCGGGTCTCGCCCTCTTCTACGGGGGCATGGTGCGCAAGAAGAACGTGCTGGCCACCGTGATGCAGAGCTTCGCCGTCACCTGCCTGATGACGGTGCTCTGGATGATTATCGGCTACTCCCTGGCCTTCGGCGACGGCGGCGGCCTGAACGCCTTCATCGGCGGCCTGGACAAGATGTTCCTGGCTTCGTTGACCAAGGACGGCCTGACCGGCACCATCCCGGAAACGGTCTTCATGACCTTCCAGATGACCTTCGCCATCATCACTCCGGCGCTCATCACCGGGGCCTTCGCCGACCGCATGAAGTTCTCGTCCATGCTGGTCTTCCTGGGCGCCTGGATGCTGATCGTCTACGCCCCGGTGGCCCACTGGGTCTGGGGCGGCGGCTTCATGAGCAAGGACGGCGTGCTCGACTTCGCCGGCGGTACCGTGGTGCACATCAACGCCGGCGTCGCCGGCCTGGTGACCGCCCTGGTGCTCGGCAAGCGCCGCCACTACGGCATGGAGAACATGGCGCCCCACAACCTGGTGCTCAGCGTCATCGGTGCCTCGCTGCTGTGGGTGGGCTGGTTCGGCTTCAATGCCGGCTCCGCCGCCGCGGCCAACGGTTCGGCCGGCATGGCCATGGCCGTGACCCAGATCGCCGCCGCCGCCGCCGCCCTGTCCTGGATGATCGTGGAATGGGCGCTGCGCGGCAAGCCCAGCGTGCTGGGCATCGTGTCCGGCGCCGTGGCCGGCTTGGTGGCCGTCACCCCGGCGTCCGGCTTCATCGCTCCCATGGGCGGCCTGCTCATCGGCCTGACCGCCGGCGTGGTCTGCTATTGGGGCGCCGTCGTTCTCAAGCCCATGCTGGGCTACGACGACTCCCTGGACGCCTTCGGCGTGCACGGCATCGGCGGCATCGTCGGCGCCCTGCTGACCGGCGTCTTCGCCGTCGAAGCCATCGGCAACACCAAAGGGGCCCTGGAAGGCAACTTCGGCCAAGTCCTGATCCAGCTGGAAGGCATCGTCGGCACCGTCGTCTACTGCGCCGTCGCCACCTTCGTCATCCTCAAGATCGTGCAGGCCGTCATGGGCCTCCGGGTCGACGAGGAAGTCGAGGTCGCCGGCCTCGACAGCAGCCTGCACGGCGAAACCGTGCAGTAACCTACCCTCTCTCCTGGCGACTCCCCGCCACACCTCGGGCTGGAAGGCAACCCCTTCCAGCCCAATTTTTTTGCAGAATCGACAAAGCTGCCGATCGAATGTGCATTTGTCACGCTGGCTTCACGGGAATCCGCCGGTTTGCGGCTGGCACGGAACTTGATCTGTCCGCGGCCATCAAGCCTACAACAAAGTGGCGGGAGAGAGTTCCATGGAAGCGGTAAAGACGGGTGCGAACGTCCTGTTCGTACTGATGGGGGCCGTCATGGTCCTGGCCATGCACGCCGGATTCGCCTTCCTCGAGGCGGGTACGGTGCGGCGCAAGAACCAAGTCAACGCCCTCATCAAGATCCTGGTGGATTTCGCGGTATCCACCCTGGCCTATTTCTTCATCGGCTACGCCATCGCCTACGGCGTGGGATTCTTGGCCGGTGCCAAGACCCTTGCCGGCGCGGAAGGCACCCTGTTCCAGGCGAGCGGCTACGACTTGGTGAAGTTCTTCTTCCTGCTGACCTTCGCGGCGGCCATTCCGGCCATCATCTCGGGCGGAATCGCCGAACGGGCCCGCTTCTGGCCCCAGTTGGGCGCCACCGCCCTTCTGGTCGGCCTGGTCTATCCCTTGTTCGAGGGCATGGTCTGGGGCACCCGTTTCGGCTTCCAGGATTTCATGAAGGAGACCTTCGGCGTTCCCTTCCACGACTTCGCCGGTTCGGTGGTGGTCCATGCCATGGGCGGTTGGGTCGCGGTCGGCGCCGTCCTCATGCTGGGCGCCCGCATGGGGCGTTACCGCAAGGATGGCTCCGTGGCCGGCATTCCTCCGTCCAACATCCCCTTCCTGGCGCTGGGCTCCTGGATCCTGGCGGTGGGCTGGTTCGGCTTCAACGTGATGAGTGCCCAGACCCTCGAAGCGGTCACCGGCCTGGTGGCGCTGAATTCCCTGATGGCCATGGTGGGCGGTATCCTGACCGCCCTGCTGGTGGGCCGCAACGATCCCGGTTTCGTCCATAACGGCGCCCTGGCCGGCTTGGTTGCGGTCTGCGCGGGCTCCGACGTCATGCATCCGGTGGGCGCCTTGCTGACCGGCGGCGCGGCCGGCGCGCTGTTCGTCTGGGGATTCAACCACTGCCAGGTGCAGTGGAAGGTCGACGACGTGCTGGGCGTCTGGCCGCTGCACGGCTTTTGCGGCGCCCTGGGCGGCATCGCCTGCGGCGTCTTCGGCCAGGAAGCCCTGGGCGGCATGGGTGGGGTATCGCTAGGCGCCCAGGTGGCGGGAACGCTGCTGGGGGTTGCCATCGCCGGCGTGGCGGGCTTCGTCGTCTACGGCGGGCTCAAGGCGACGGTCGGCATCCGCATGTCTCAGGAAGAGGAATTCCAGGGCGCGGACCTCTCCTACCACCATATCGGCGCTTATCCGGAAGAGGACCTGCGCGGCTGAGGTCTACATCGCGAGAAAGCGGCGCAGAATGGTCAAGCCGACCGCGCCGCTTTTCTCGGGATGGAACTGGGTGCCGAACAGGCCGCCGCGCCGCACGGCGGCCGGGAATATCCGGCCGTCGTAGTCGGTGTCGGCCAGCCGATGCGTCGGATCGACGGGATTTCCGGCGAACGAGTGGACGAAATAGGCCCAGGCGCCGGGCGCGAGGTCTTTCAGGATGCTCTCCGTCCAGACGCCTCCTTCGGGGACCAGAAGGCGGTTCCAGCCGATGTGGGGAATCTTGTGGGGATGGCCGTCGGCGCCGGTCGCCGGTATGGCCGTCACCCGTCCGGGCAGCAGCCCCAGCCCCGGATGCTCGCCGAATTCCTCGCTGGCCTCGAACATCATCTGCATGCCGACGCAGATCCCGAGGAAGGGCCGATCGCGCCCGCAGAATTCCAGGATCGGTTCCACCAGTCCGCGCCGCCGCAATCCCCCCATGCAGTCGCCGAAGGCCCCGACCCCGGGAACCACGAGACGGTCGGCGACGGCCACGGCCGCCGGCCCGTCGGCGAGGACGACCTGGGCCCCCACATGCTGGAAGGCCCGGCAGACGCTGAGCAGGTTGCCCGCTCCGTAATCGACCACCACCACCCTGTTCATGCGATTTCCCTTACCCGAAAGCCCCGTGCCAGGGCCTGGGCGCGGATCGCGCCGACGGTGGTCTGCCCGTAGTGCAGCATATGGGCCATGGCGACCGCATCGACACCCGCCCGGTCGACCGCTTCGGCCAGGTGGTCGAAGCTGCCCATGCCGCCGGACACGATCACCGGAATGGTCACCGCTGCGGCGATCTTTTGCGTCAACGAAAGGTCGAAGCCCTTGCGGGTGCCTTCCCGGTCGATGGCGGTCAGCAAGATCTCGCCCGCCCCCAGCTCCTGGCCCCGCCGGGCCCAGGCCACGGCGTCGAAGCCCGTATGTTCGCGCCCGCCGTCCCGGTAAGCCTCCCAGCCGCCCCGGCCGTCGCTTTTCGCGTCGATCTGCAACACCACGCATTGCGACCCGAAGGTCCTGGACAGTTCGGTGACGAAGTCGGGACGCAGGGTGGCGGCCGAGTTGATCGCCACCTTGTCGGCCCCGGCCCGCAGCATGGCCCGCACCTCGTCCAGGCTGCGCAGGCCGCCGCCCACCGTGATGGGGATGAAGACCTCCTCGGCGGTGCGGCGCACGATGTCGTAAAGCACGTCACGCTCGTAGAGGCTGGCCACGAAGTCCATGTACAGGATTTCGTCGGCGCCCTGTTCGTAGTAACGCCGGGCGAACTCGCGGGGGTCGCCGACCTTGCGCACGCCTTCCAACTGCACGGGCTTGATGAGGTGCGGTCCCTTGATGTCCAGCCGGGCGATCAGGCGCAACATCACTCCCAGACCTTCCGGCGCAAGAGCCATTGGCCGTTCTCGCGCTTCCAGACGTGCGGCGAGCGGAAGCGGTCGGCCAGCTGCATGAAATAGTCGCGATCCATGATCGGCTGCTCGAACATCGTCGATGCCACCGGGAACTGTTCGGGCGGCAGGCTCAGGTAGCGGAAGATCTCGTCGGCGAAGCGTTCCGGGAATTCGCCGTCGTAGCGCTTGACCAGGGCGACGGCTTCCTCGCGCGTGATGTCGCCCGAGCGGGTTTCCTGCGCGGCGTCGTAAGTGGCCCGGCCGATGCCGAATTTGATGAAGGTGGTGTAGTAGTGGAAGTCGTCGATCCGGTCGTCGATGGAGTTGTATTTGGAATAGGTGCCGGGGGTGCGCTCCGGCGAGGGGATGAAGCCCCCGTGTTCGACGGCGTAATAGTATGCCGCCTGGGGGTGCCATTTGACGTAGTAGCCCAGGTAGTGGACCTGGGTACCCACCCGCTTCAGGTCTTCCGGATTGGCCGGCAGGTAGGGCTGCAACTCGTATTCGTGGACGCCGAAGCGTTCGATCAGGTCGGCGAAGGACGTCCCGCCCAGATAAATCCGCGACTTGTCGGCGGCGGTGAAGTAGGTCCAATCCCGCTGGGCGGAAGCGCTGTCGCCGATGGGGTTGCCGTATTCGGCCTCGTTCTCGCCGAAGAAAACCAGCGGAATATCGAACAGCGCCGACATCTTGGGCGCCAGGTTCTTCTGGCCCAGGATGAAGGGCTGGAAGGGATGGAAGAGGTTTTCCACCGCCAGCCGGGTCAGCAGACGGTGGGTCCTGCCGTCCGGGGTCATCAGGTAGTTGTCGAAGCCCGCGTGGATCCAGGACTGGAAGTTTTTCCAGCCCCATTCCGTATAAACATGAGGGGCCCAGGTCACGGTCAGCGGATGCATGCCGTACCTGTATTTCAGCAGGTGGGCGGCATAGAAGCTGTCCTTGCCGCCCGATCCCGGAACCACGCAGTCGTAGCGCCCGTCGGTGCGGCGGTAGCGGTCGCAAAGCTCCTTCAGTTGCCGGTCGCGTTCCGCCCAGTCGATTTCCTTCTTCTGCTTGGCCAGCCGGCAGGCGTCGCATTCGCCGCTCTCGTCGAAGCCGATGGTGGTCTTCAGGCTGTCCTTGTTATGGGCGAATTCGACGGCCGAATTCGGACGCTGGTTGGAAATCACGCAGGACCGGCAATAGCGGATGTCGGCGGGCAGTCCGTATTTCCGGGGCGGATCGTTGCGGCCGGGGGCGAAGTCCCCCGGATCGACGGTCTGATGGCGCGGGAATCGAACGTCGGTCATGGACCCTGGCCCCTTCTGCGGCTTGTCCCGGAACGATCCTATGTCAGGCCGACTCCGTCGGAAAGGAGAAGTTGGTCCGCACGTACTCGACGAGACGGTCCAGACTTTCGGCGACCGGCAGGATTCCGGTATCGATGACCAGTTCCGGGGCCTCGGGCGCCTCGTAGGGGGCGGAGATGCCAGTGAATTCGGGAATCTGGCCTTGCCGGGCCTTGCGGTAGAGACCCTTCGGGTCGCGCCGTTCGCAAGCCTCCAGACCGGCGGCCAGATAGATCTCGTGGAAGGCGCCCTGGGCCGCCTGGCGGGCCGTCGCCCGGTCGCTGCGATAAGGCGAGATGAAGGCGGTCAGCACGATCAGACCGGCGTCGGCGAACAGGGCCGCCACCTCGCCGATGCGCCGGATGTTTTCCGTCCGGTCGGCGGGCGAGAATCCAAGGTCGCGGTTCAACCCGTGGCGCACGTTGTCCCCGTCCAGCACGTAGACCTGGAATCCCTTGGCGAACAGGGCCTGTTCCAGTTCGAAGGCGAGCGTGCTCTTGCCCGATCCCGACAGGCCCGTGAACCACAGCACGCCGCCCCGATGCCCGTGCACCCGCCACCGGGCTTCCGGGGTCATGCGGTGTTCGACCTGGGTGATGTTGGTGGACTTGATGGCCATGGCCGAAAAGCTCCCTCCCGAAGGCCTGGCTCCGGATTAGGCCATGCCCGGTGCGTCCTCAAGGGAAATCTTCTTGTCGTTGAAATGTCGAACGATCTGTCCCACACTCCCCGCGCCGCACCGCAACCGTCTTTTTGGGACCGCCCATGACCTTTCCCGACAGCAAGTTCGATTCGGTCGCCCGCTACGCCGACGCCTATTTCGACCGGGTGGCCAAAGCCGCCGCTTCGGTGGATCGGGACAGGCTGGCGGCGACGGCGGCCCTGCTGGATGCCGCCTACCGGCGCGGCGCGACCCTGTTCGTCTGCGGCAACGGCGGTTCGGCCGCCATCGCCAACTCCTTCGTCTGCGACCACGCCAAGCTGATCCAGACCGATACCGACGTGGTGCCGCGCGTCTATTCGCTGTCGGCGAACATTCCCATGATGACGGCGATCGCCAACGATCTGTCCTACGGCGAGGTTTTCGTCTACCAGCTCCGCACCAGCGCGAGGGCGGGCGACGTGCTGCTGACGGTGAGCGCCTCGGGCGATTCGGAGAACGTGGTCAAGGCCGCCGAATGGGCCAAGGCCAACGGCCTGGAACTAATCGCCTTTACCGGCTTTTCCGGTGGCCGGACGGGAAATCTGGCCGATATCCACCTGCATGCCGAGGCCGACAACTACGGGGTCATCGAAGACGTGCACCAGTCGCTGATGCATATCCTGGCCCAGTATATCCGCCTGTCCCTGATGACCCCGGACCTCATCAAGGCCCGCAAGTTCTGACGAAAGGCACCGGGCGATGCATCATCCCCGAGGCTACCTGACCCGGTTCGGCATGACGCTTGGCCTGCTGATGCTGCTTCCCGTCGCGGCGGCCTGGAACAGCGCCAGCTTTCGCGGTTCCGAGGCGGTCCCGCTGGAAACCCTGGCACCCAACGAAGTCTTCGTGACCCTGGGCGCCAGCCAGAAGCAGAATGTCGCCATCAAGATCGGCTACGCGGAGAAGATGCCGGCGCCCAAGGTCGGTTTGTTCGGCGGCCACCAGGGCCAGAACTGGGAGGCGTCGTTCCTCGGCCCCGATGAAGGCGAGTTCTTCAACTACTTCTACCTCATCAAGCCCAGTCTGTTCGAACTCCGCGACCTCCTTTATTACCTGGCATCCGTCGGCAAACTGCCGACGGAAACCGTGATCGTCCATGTCTTTACCCCGGCTACCGAATGGGGAAGACGGTTCGTAGCCTACCAGGACGCCAATCCGCTGGATGTCACCCTCCATGCGTCCAGCCTCTATGCCGGCGCCGTCGGGAAGGTTCGGCACGGCCTGTTGGTCCTGGATGCGGTGGTGCGCTGGGTCCAGGGGCTGTTCAGCTACCAGAGCGTCCTTTCCGGTGCCTTGGGCGGCGGCGGGCAGCTCGTCCGTCTCGACATGGAAGCCTGCACCCGCGCCATTCGCCACGAGGCCACGCCCCTGGCCGGCTGGCGATGGGCGATCTTCAAGATGATCCCGGTCTCCGTGCTGGTGAAGCTCGGGCTTCTCGAGGTGCGGGATTTCTGCCGTCATCCCGAGTTGCACACCTACCTGGACTACGCCATCTACCGGGACGGCACCACGGTCTACGCGCCCTTCCTGCTTGGCGTGCCGCCCACGCCTTACCGTCCGCTCGACAGACGGGATCGCCTGCGGTTCGGCGACGAAGACGACATTGCCCAGGCGCTACGGGAGATGGACGGCATCGTCGCCGGTGCCGGCCGGCGGCTGGTATTCTACATCCCCCCGCTCTACCGGTCCGGGCCCTACGTTCCGGGACCGGTCGACGATATCGTGGATCGCGCCATGGCGATGGTTCCGGGGATTTCCGTCATCGACCACCGGCCCTTGATGCCGGGTGCCCATCTGGCCCTCGACCGCATGCACTTCAAGGCCGAATACTACCACGCCTTGATTGCCGAGATGCGCCAGCGTGGCCTGCTGGGTCCCGTCGCCGGTCAGAATCGGAAATAGATGAAGGTCCGGCTCCAGGCGAAGAACAGCGTCGCTCCGAACAACATGACCGCATGGACGACCGGCCAATCCACCACCGGCCAGGGCTTCGCGTTGTAGAGCCAACGCGCCTCGCGGACCAGGAAGGTCCAGCCCCCGACCGCGGCGATAAAGGCCAGGTGCCGCAGGCCGAAGGCGGTCATGGAATAATCGAAGCCCAGGAAGATGCGCTCCAGCAGTTGCAACCAGGCGCCGAAATCCAGGTAGAACAGCGGCCAGCCCAGGGTGACGATCAGGAAGGTGGCCGCGATCTGCAAAGCCTTGGGCAAGGGGTCCCACCACGGCCGCAGGTAGTGGTACAGGATGACGAAAAAAGCGTGGTAGAGCCCCCAGGCGAGGAAATTCCACCCCGCCCCGTGCCAGATGCCGCAGGCGGCGAACACGATGGCGATGTTGCGGACGTAATTCCGGTTGCCGCCCAGGCGAAGATAGACGTAATCGCGCAGCCAGGTCGACAGCGACAGGTGCCAGCGACGCCAGAAATCGCGAGGGCTGCGGGCGATATAGGGCTCGTTGAAATTGATGGGAATCCTGAGCCCCAGCATTTCGCCCAGGCCGATGGCGATCACCGAATAGGCCCAGAAGTCGTAGTAGATGCGAAAGGAATAGAGCAGCACCGAAATAAAGGCGTCCAGCGACGACGGGTTGGTGGCGAGGTCGAAGCGTTCGCTCATCACCGCCGCCAGATCCGAAACCGCCACCTTCATGAACAGGCCGATGGACAGGAACTTGATGGCTTTCGGCCAATTGATCCCCAGGTCCTTGACCTGCCCCAGCCGGTCGAGCTGGCTCGACAGATCGTCGAAACGCAAGATCGGCCCGGCAATGAGCTGCGGATAGGCCGAGATATAGGTGGTCAGCTTCAGCAGGCTGCGTTCCGGCCGATCCTTGCCGTCGTGGACGTCGTAGGAATAGGACGCGATCTGGAACGAAAAGAAGCTGATGCCGGCCGGCAAAACGACGTTCAGGAAGAAGTAGAAGGTCTGCCGCGTTTCCGGTCCCGCCCCGACTTCCGTCAGGGTGAAATCCAGGTAGCGGAACATGAACAGCACCCAAAGGGGAAAGAAGACCGCCGCCCCCAGCACCCACGGGCTACGCCAGCGTTGCGACAGGAAGGCGAAGCCATAGGCCCAGACTACCGACAGGACCATGAAAGCCAGGGGAATCCAGTCCGCCCAGCCGTAGAAGACCAGGGAGGCCAGGCAAAGCACCGCCATCCGCCAGCGAATCGGGACCAAATGGAAGGCCAGCAGGGTAAGCGGCAGAAACAGGATGACGAATTCGACGGAATTGAACAACATTGCCCGCGATTCCACCCTTCCGGCGCCTGAGGTGGGCAGGAAACCACGCGCCTTCCGGCACGTCAACCTCGCTAGACGGCGGCTGCCGCCGCCAGGCCGCAGGGGCTCGCCTTCGCTTCCTTCTTGAGCTGGGCGAAGAGGGCGATCAGGTCGTCGGCGCTGGCCATGAGGGGACCCTCGCGGACCTCGATCACGGCGGCGCTGCAGGACAGGAAGGCAAAGGTCCGCAGCACGCCTTCCCGGTCCTTGGCGACGATGCCGCCGGCCGCCAGGGCCTCGGGATCGTAGAAGCTTTCCACGTCCTTGCCGAAGGTGGCGAGCAGGTCGCGGACGGCTTCCCGCACCACCGGGAAATCCTGGTCGCGGAAGCCGGCGAAAAAGTCGTCGCCTCCCACATGGCCGATGAAATCGGCGAGCGGCCTCAGCTTCTTGCGCATCAAGTCGGCGAACAGCAAAATGGCCCGGTCGCCCTGGCGGAAGCCGTAATGGTCGTTGAAGGGCTTGAAGCTGTTGAAGTCGAAGTAGACCAGCGCCCGGTAGGCGTCCCGGGCTTCCAGCGCGGCCGCCACGTAATCGTTGATGCTGCCGTTTCCGGGCAGTTTGGACAGGGGGTTCTGGTCGCGTGCCTGGGCCAGGTTCTTGGCGTTGACCACCCGCAGCAGGGAGGCGGCCGACAGGAAACCGACATAGGAAAAGCCTTCGACGATGATGATGCCTTCCGGGTTTTCGCCCAGGGCGAAGATCTCCAGGATTTGCTCGGCTTCCGCCTTGGCGTCGGCGACCGGGCATTTGACCACGAAATCCTGGAGCGACCGCTTGAGTCCGCGGTTGGAGGCCAGATCGTACCCGAAGGGGGAATAGGCCAGGCTCTTCAGGTCGGATTCGCGGACGATGCCCAGCGGTTGGCCATGGCGGTCGACCACGGGAAAGAAGGATTGATCCTTGTTGCTGCGAAAGGCATCGAACACGGCAGCCAGCGGCTCGTCGACCCTGAGCGGCGGAATGCTCTGGATCTGCTCGGCGACGATGTCCTTGTCCGATTTCTCGGCCCGGCGGTCGCGACGGTTGGTTTCGACCACCACCTCGTAGCGCGACCGGAGGTCGGTGAAGTCCTCCACCGCGCGTCCCACGAACCAGCCCTGCATCAGATCGCAGCCGATGCGCTTGCAGGCCAGGAATTCGGCTTCGGTCTCCACGCCCTCGGCGATCACCGAGATGCCGAGGACGTGGGCCAGATTGACGATGGAGGACACGAACAGCTTGCGCTTGTTGTCACGCCCGATGTCCGAGATGAAATAACGGTCGATCTTGATGAAATCGGGCTGGCGGTCATAAAGCAGCTTCAACCCCGAAAAGCCGGTGCCGAAATCGTCCAGCGCCAGCTTGTAGCGCCGGCGCCGGTAAAGATCGATGACCCGCGCCGATTGCGAGTCGGTTGCGGCGTGGCGTTCCGTGAGCTCCAGGCACAGGGCTTCGGGGGGAATGCCGTAGACCTCCAGCAGGCCGGAGGTTCGCTTCGGTTGGTAGTCGGGGGACGCCAGGGTCCGTGGCTCCAGATTGAAGAAGAGCTTCGCCTCCGGCAGGCGGTCGATACGGGCGAAGCCGGCGAAGGCCTTGGCGCGGAGCGCCACGTCCAGCCGGTGCAGGCAGCCCAGTTGCCACGCCTTCTCGAAAACATCGGCAATCGCCGAAAAGCCCAGGGCGTCGCTACCCCGCAACAGGGCCTCGTAGCCCCAGCAGGCACCGGTATGGATATCCACGATGGGCTGGAAGGCATAACGGGACCCCTGGGACACCCGCTCCAGGAAGGCCTCGGGAGTCTCGGGCATCGCGTCCTGGCTCCCGGAACGCAAGGAATCGGCCCAGACCCTCTCGTACCAGGGAGGTGCGGCGGGCCCGGTCTCCGTGGCCAGGAATTCCTTCGGCATGATGCATCCATCCTCTTCCAGCCGCCGATTGTGGCCGGGGAAAGGAAGGACGATCAAGTCCGGTTCGCCGCTGTCACGAAAAATTCACGCGTATTTTCAAAGCGTTGACAGAACAATGACGAATCAGTGCCGAAAATGACGCATACCGGTGAAGACCATGGCCAAACCCTTTTCGTCCGCGGCCCTGATGACCTCCTCGTCGCGCATGGACCCACCCGGCTGGATCACCGCCGTGGCCCCAGCCTCGGCGGCGGCCAGCAGGCCGTCGGCGAAGGGGAAGAAGGCGTCCGAAGCGACCACCGAGCCATGGGCCCAGCTGTCCTCGTCGCCCGCCACGCGGGCCGCGTCGGCGGCCTTCCAGGCGGCGATGCGCGACGAGTTCACCCGGCTCATCTGGCCGGCGCCGACGCCCACCGTGGCCTGGTTCTTCACGTAGACGATGGCGTTGGACTTGACGTGCTTGCAGACCGTGAAGGCGAAGCGCAGGTCGCGCATCTCGGCCTCGGTGGGGGCGCGCTTGGTCACCACCTTCAGGTCGTCGGCGGTCACCCGGTTGTCGCGGCCCTGCAACAGGTAGCCGCCGGACAGCGCCTTGACCATCATGCCGGCCGCCTTCGGATCGGGCAGGCCGCCGGTTTCCAGAACCCGCAGGTTCTTCTTGGCGCCCAACACCTCGCGCGCCGCCGCGTCGATCTCCGGAGCGATGACGACTTCCAGGAAGATCTTCGCCAGTTCCTCGGCCGTGGAGGCGTCGAGTGGCCGGTTGAAGGCCACGATGCCGCCGAACGCGCTTTCGGTGTCGCAGGCATAGGCCCGCAGGTAGGCGTCCCGCAGGCTGTCGGCCAAGGCTACGCCACAGGGGTTGGCATGTTTGACGATGACGCATGCCGGTGTGTCGAATTCGGCCACCAGCTCGAAGGCGGCGTCGGTGTCGTTGAGATTGTTATAGCTGAGTTCCTTGCCCTGCAACTGGCCGGCGCTGGCGACTCCGGGACGCTTCTCTCCGGTGATGTAGAAAGCGGCCTCCTGGTGGGGATTCTCGCCGTAGCGCATGGACTGCCTGAGGTTGCCGCCCAGGGCCAGATGGCGGGGGAAGGTCTCACCCACCCGCTCGTTGAACCAGCCGGAAATGGCGGCGTCGTAGGCGCCGGTTCGGGAATAGGCGGCGGCGGCCAGCCGCTTGCGGGTTTCCGGTGTCGTCGCCCCGCCGTGGGCGCGCATTTCCTCCATCACCGCGCCGTAGTCGGCGGGATCGACCAACACCGTCACGAAGGCGTGGTTCTTGGCCGCGGCCCGGATCAGGGCCGGACCGCCGATGTCGATGTTCTCGATGCAGGTTTCGAAATCGGCGCCCTTGGCGACCGTCGCCTCGAAGGGATAGAGGTTCACCGCCAGCAGATCGATGGGTTTGATGTGATGGGCGACCATGGCCCGTTCGTGCTCGGCATTGCCGCGGATCGCCAGCAGGCCGCCGTGGATCGCCGGCTGCAGGGTCTTGACCCGTCCGTCCATCATTTCCGGGAAACCGGTGTAGTCGGAAACCTCGATCACCGGGATGCCCGCGTCGCGCAAGGCCTTGGCCGAACCGCCGGTCGACAGGATCTCGACCCCATGCTCCGTCAGGAAACGGCCGAATTCGGCCAGTCCGGTCTTGTCGGAAACGGAAATCAAGGCGCGGCGGATCTTGGACATGATGGCCTCCCTGGCGATGGATGGGGGAGCTATAGCAGACGAGCCCCGTTCCCGCCAAGGAACCCTTGCAGGCGATTTCCCTTGCAACCCCCCGAAGCGAAGATATCGTGGGCCGTCTCCCCTGCCAACGGCTTTGTCAGTCGGGCGGCGCATACTCGGGCACCAGGCCGCGCAGGATGGCCATGGCGGCCCCGGTGTCGTTCGTCCGGCAGGATCTCTCCAGATTCCCCAACGCATTGGCGATGGTTTCCAGTTCGACTCCCCGCGGTGCCGCGAGCAGCAGGCCGGCGAAGGGGGTCGGCACGGGCGATTCGGAATCGTGGAAGATCTCCTCGAACAGCTTCTCCCCGGGGCGGAGCCCGGTAACTTCGATACGGATGTCCTCTTCCGGACGGAAGCCGGCCAGGCGGATCATCTGGCGCGCCAGATCGATGATCCTGACCGGCTCGCCCATGTCGAGAACGAAGATCTTGCCTTCCTGCTCGTGGCCGCGGCTGCCGATGGCGGAGGCCTCGAGGATCAGTTCCACCGCCTCGCGGATGGTCATGAAGTAGCGCTTCATCTCCGGGTGGGTGACGGTCAGCGGGCCCCCCGCGGCCAGTTGCTTCTGGAACAGCGGCACCACCGAACCGGTCGATCCCAGGACGTTGCCGAAACGGACGGTCACGAATCGCGTTCCGTCGTTCTCGTGCCCGGCCAGGTCGAGGGCCTGACAGTAGATCTCGGCGATGCGCTTCGACGCTCCCATCACGTTGGTCGGATTGACCGCCTTGTCGGTGGAGATCAGAACCATGGCCCGTGTCCCCGCCTCCCGGCAGGCGTCGGCGACGTTGCGGGTGCCGACGGCGTTGGTGAACAGGCCTTCGCAGATATTGGCCTCCACCATGGGGACGTGCTTGAGCGCCGCCGCGTGGAAAACCAGCTCGGGCTTTACCTCGGCGAAGATGGCGCGCATGCGGTCGCGGTCGCGCACGTCGGCGATCAGGGCTCGGCGCGGCAGGGCGGGAAAGCGATTCGCCATCTCCAGGTCGATGGTATAGAGCGCGAACTCGGAGTTCTCGACCAGGGCGAGATCGGCCGGCCGGAATCCGGCGATCTGGCGCACCAGTTCCGAACCGATGCTGCCGCCGGCCCCGGTGATGAGCACCCGGCGGCCCTCGATCAGCACCCGCATGGCTTCGCGATCGAGCGGCGTCTGGGGCCGGCCCAACAGGTCTTCCAGGGCGACCGGCCGTGGCTCCACCTTGTCGGTGGAGCCCGGTTTGAAGTCGGTCAGACGCGGCAAGCGGGCCAGGGTCATACCCAGGCGGCCGGCGGCCTCCACCAACTCGCGCAGCCGCCGACCGTCGATGGCGGGATCGGTCAGCACCAGACGCTGCGGCCGGTCGCCGCGGCGATGCAGGCCTTCGATCACGGCGGGCAACCCGTCGAGGGTTCCCAATACCTCGACGCCATGAATCTGGCGGCCGACCCGTCCGGCGGTCTCGGCCACCATGCCGACGATACGGTAGTGGGACTCGCGGGGCTGGCGTAGCGAGCGGATGAACAGGTCCGCCTCGTCCCCGGCCCCGGCCAGCAGCACCGGAATGCGCGGATGGTCCGAGTTCTCGAAGGTCAGGTCGAGCCGACGATCCTTGAACAGCCGGTAAAGGAACCGGGGCCCGCCCAGCAGAGCCGCCAGGATGAACCAGGCGATCACCGGCACCGAACGCGGCAGGTCCTCCAGGCGCGTCGAGACGAACATCACGGCGGCGAAGACCAGCATGGTCAAGGTCGCCGCCTTTGCGATGGCCAGCAGGTCGTTCAGCGAGGCATAGCGCCAGACGCCCCGGTAAAGATCCATGAATAGGAAGACCGTGGCGGCGATGGCGACGAAGGAGGCCGTCCACTGCGCCAGCATGGCCGGCGTGTAGAGATCGTCGATCAGGTCGCCGACCCGCAGGTAGAGCGCCAGCAGAAACGCCGCGCCAGCCATGACCAAATCATGGGCGAAGACGATATAGCCGCGGGGCGGGATGGCGGGCAGCAAGGCGAGGGTTCCTCCCGGAGCCTACTTTAGCGGAGATGGCGGCGATGAAACCACTCGGCAGTTTGACCGAGGCCTTCGTCGACCGAAAACGGTGGGGTCCAGTCGAGGACGGCCCGGGTCTCGGTGTCGTCGATCACCAGGGATTCGGTCAAACGGGCGATGGAATCGGCACGCCCGGTCAAGGCTCCGGCCAGTCGGAGGAATCCGGCGGGAACCGGGAGCAAATGGGCCTTGCGACCCAGGGCGCGGGCGGTACGGCGAATCAGCTCGGGGGTCGAGAGGTCCTCGCCGTCGCGGGCCAGGAATACATGGCCCGCGGCATCGGGTTTCAGCAGACACCGGACCAGCAGGTCCGCCAGATTGCCGGCCGAGATCAGGCTGCGGGCGTTGCGGACGGCGCCCAAGGGCAGCCAGGGATTACGGTCGCAGCTTTCCAGCAGGGTCAGGAAATTGCCCTTCACATGGGGGCCGTAGACCAGGGGCGGACGGACCACCACGGCATCCATGCCGCCTTGGGCGGCGAGGTCCCGAAAAATGGTTTCCGCCTCCAGCTTGGATACCGCGTAAGGGTCGATGGGGGCCGGTTCGTCGTCGGCGCGGAAGGCCCGGCCGGGCGCCGTGGCCTCGCCGTTCACCTTGATGGTGCTGACGTAGACGAAGCGCGCCACCCCCAGGGCGATGGCGTCCTGGACCAAGCGCTGGGTGCCTTCGGTGTTGACCCGGCGGAATTCGGACAGGGGATCGGCGGCGTTATCTCTCATCACATGGACCCGCGCCGCCAAATGAATCACGGCATCCACGTCGCGCAACGCCGCCGACCAGTCGGTGCCCAGCCCGACGCCGGGAATGGAGCGCACGTCGACGCCCCGCAGCTTCTCGGCATCGCGGGGATGGCGGGTCGCCACCGCCACGTCGAGCCCGGCCGCCTGAAGAGCCGGGCAAAGGGCATGGCCGATGAAGCCGGCGCCGCCGGTGACCAGGACGCGGCTCATATCGCGACCTTCTCGAAAACCTGGATCATCTCGCGGGCCTGCCGCTCCCGGCTGTGGGTCGGTGCCGCCGCCAAGCTGGCCGCCGCCAGTTCGCTCAGCAGGTCCCGATCGCCCGCCAGGCGGAGGACGGCCTCGGCGAAGGGCGCGGGTTGGGCCGCCGGCACGTGCAGACCGGCCTTGTCGCCCAGCACGATGCGGCTGGCTTCGCCTTCGGGCGCGACGAGCAGGATCGGCAGGCCCATGCCCATGGCCTCGAAGATCTTGGACGGGATGACTCCGGCGAAGGTCGGCGAATCCTTCAGATGCACCAGGGCCACGTCGCAGAGACTCCAGACGCCCGGCATGCGATCCTTGGGCTGGGGCGGCATGAAGACGACGTTGCCGAGGCCCCGCCGGGCGGCGTCGGCCATCAGGGCTTCCCGTTCCGCCCCGGCCCCGGCCATCAGGAAACGGATGTCCGCCGCGTCCCGCAGCAGGTCCGCCGCGTCCAGCACGTTGGCGAGTTGGTGCGCCATGCCGTGGGTGCCCACGTAGCCGACGACGAACTTGCCTTCCAGGCCCCACTCGCGGGCCAGGGCTCCGTCGCGCGGGCGGGGGGCATAGCGGGAAACATCGACTCCGTTGACCACCACGTCGATCTTGTCGGCCGATATGCCGCGCCGCACCAGATTGTCCTTGAAGGACTGGGTGAGGGCCGCCACGGCCGCCGAACGCCGGTAGAGAAACAGTTCCACCATTTCGAACAGGCGGATCAGGACCCCCCGGCGCAGGACGCCCACGGCGCCGATGGATTCGGGCCACAGATCGCCCAGTTCGAAGACGAAGGGCACCCGCCGGAACGCCCCGATGGTCCAACCGGCCACGGCGGCGAAGAACTGGGGTGAGGTGGCGGCCACCACGTCGGGACGCTTCTCGAACAGGCCGAACAGGGTGCCGGCGACACCGAAGCTGACGAAGTCGAGGGCTCGGCGCCACTTGCCGCGATTGGCGGCGATGTAGGTCTTCACCCGGACCACCCGTATCCCTTCCATGGTCTCCACTTGGCGCCAGCGGTTCTCGTAGCCGTCGAACAGGCGACCGTGGGGGAAGTTGGGGGCACAGGTCACCACGGTCACCCGATGGCCGTCCCGGACCCAGAAGCAGGCGCGCTCGAACACGCGGGTGGCGGCCGCGTTGGTTTCGGGCGGAAAATTCTCGGTCAGGAAGAGGATGTCCATCGGGCCCGCTGTTGTTTTTTCCGTTTTAGGCCCGGCCCCGCCGCCTCGCAAGGTCCAAGAGAAGCGCCGCCGTCACCGCCAAGCCACCGACGAGGGCTTCCCAAGAAAAACCGACCGCCGCCCAGCCGGCCAGCAAGGCCAGCGCCAGGCCTCCCCCCAGGACGGACAAGGAGACGCTGGCGTGAGACCGGCCGCGCAGCCGGATGGCCTTTTGGTAGAAATGCTCGCGATGGGCCTCCCAGACCTTCTCGCGCCGCCAAGCCCGGCGGGTCAGGGTGATGGTGGCATCGGCCAGGTAGTAGGCGGGCAGGACCAGGGCCGCCACCGGCTGGCCTCGGGACGCCAGGTACAGCAGTAGCCAGCCCACCAGGAAGCCCAGGGGCACACTGCCCACGTCGCCCAAAAAGACCTTGGCCGGATGCCAGTTCCACCACAGAAAGCCCATGGCGACGGCGGCCAGGGTGGTGGCGCAGAGGAAAACCTCCACGTTCAGCCCGGCCAGAACGGCCACCAGGGCGGCACCGGTGCCGATGGAAAGCGTTTCGACCCCGGTAATACCGTCGATACCGTCCATGAAATTATAGAGATTGACGAACCAGATCCAGAGCAGGCCGGCAGCCAGCGTATCCAGGAAACCCGGCAGCAGGCCTCCGAAGAAGTAGCCGCGTTCCGCCGGCCATAGCGCCAAAACGGCCGCGACGGCGAGAACCTGGGCCAGCAGGCGCCAGCGCGCCGCCAAGGTCCACAGATCGTCCGCCCACGAAACGGCCGCCAGCAGCATGGCCGGCAGCAGGACCATGGCGATGCCCGGAGGCCCAACCCAGGCCCAGGCACCCACCAGGACGGCGGTCACCGCCAGGCCGCCGCCGCGCGGGGTGGGCAGTGCGTGGCTACTCCGTTCATTGGGGTGATCCATGATTTGGCGATGGCGCAGCCAAGCCAGAACCAGGCGGGTTCCCACCAGGCTGGCGAGAAAGGCGACACCCAGGATCAAGAGCATGATCGAAGACTCCGCTGCCAGGCATCCAGGACCAGCAAGGCCCAGATCTTCAAGGAATTATCCCGCCGTCCATCGGCCAGCAGGGCGGCAACCGGCTCCCAGGCAAGGCCCAGGCCGGCCAAGGTCTCCGGGCGCAGACGTTCGGCGACCAGGCCCTTGAGGTCCGTCTTCAGCCAGACGCCCATGGGGGGGTTGAAGCCCCGCTTGGGCCGCTCGACGATCTCGGCCGGCAAGAGACGGCGGGCGACGGCCTTCAGCAGGGTTTTCATTCCGCCCTGGAAACGCAGTTCGGGCGACAGCCGGCCCACCGCCTCGACCAGGCGATGGTCGATGAGCGGCAGGCGCAGTTCCAGGGCGTGGGCCATGCTCATGGCGTCGCCGTAGGCGAGAAGGTTGCCCGGCAGGAACGATTCCAGGTCGGTCTGCTGCATGGCGTCCAAAGGATGGGGGGAAGGAACCGTGCGATAGAGCGCGGCGACGGGCCGGTCGGGCGCCGTCGGAAGGTCGAGGAGGGCTCGCCGCTCCTCGGGACCGAAATATTCCACCCAGGCGGCATACATCTCGGCATCGGGCAGGTTGGCGCCCTCGAGAAACTCGCGCAGGCGGCGGAAGGCGTGATGGCCCCTGCTGCTTTCCGGGATCAGGCCGGCGGCGGGGGCGATCAGGCCCTCGCGCAGCCAGCCGGGCAGACGGCGGTAACGCCCGGCCAGCAGTCCCCCCTGGTGGCGGGGATAGCCGGCGAAGACCTCGTCGCCGCCGTCGCCCACCAGGGCGACGGTGACATGTTCGCGGGCCTTGCGCGACAAGTCGTCGATCAACAGGGCCGTGGGATTGCCGAAGGGCTCGCCGAAGGCCACGACCATGCGGTCCAACAGTCCCGCCAGTTCGGACGATGCGGGCAGTTCCGTATGACGGGCCCCCACGTGGCGGGCCACCCGGGCGGCGCCATCCCGCTCGTCGTAGGTTCGTTCCGTGAACGTCATGGTGAAGCTGCGGATCGGCTCGCCCGCCGCTTCCGCCATCAGGGCGGCGATCACCGAGCTGTCGATGCCTCCCGACAGGAAGCAGCCTACCGGGACATCGGCCACCATGCGGTCGCGCACGGCTTGGCGCAGCAGGGGGAACAGTTCCTCGACCGCTTCGTCAAGGGAGGGCGACCGGTCTCCGGTATAGGCGGGGCGCCAGTAGCGGGCTACCTCCGCCTTGCCGTTCCGCCAGCGCAGCAGGTGGCCGGGCGGCAATTTGCGGATGCCGGCGTGGATGGTGCGGGGCGCCGGCACATAAAGGCAGGCGAGAAATTCGGATAGGGCCTGCGGATCGAGACCCAAGTCGATGCCGGAATGAGCCCGCAAGGCGTGGATCTCGGAGGCGAAGGCCAGACCGCCGCCGGGGAGGTCCGCGTAGACAAGGGGCTTCTTGCCCAGCCGGTCGCGGGCCAGCAGCAGGCGCCGTTCGTTGCGGTCCCAAAAGGCAAAGGCGAACATGCCGGTCAGACGGGCCAGCACCGCCTCCCCGTCGCGACGCAGCAGCGCCAGCAGGACCTCGGTATCGCTTTGGGAGCGGAACGTCTCGCCCGATGCCTCAAGCTCGGCCCGCAACGCCTTGTAATTGTAGATTTCCCCGTTAAAGGCCAGGACGTAGCGGCCGCAATCGGAGGCCATGGGCTGGGCGCCGCCGGGCGTCAGGTCGATGACCGCCAGGCGGGTATGGACCAAGCCCATATCGCCTTCGGCTTCCTGCCAGAGGCCATCGCCATCGGGCCCCCGATGGCGCAGGCGGTCTCGCATGGCCTCCAGGGCGCCTCGGGTGGACCGGGTACTGCCGGCGATACCGCACATGTCAGCCGGGCTTGCGGGCGACCAGGACGACGTTCTTGCCGAACGGCGGCGCCACCAGGGTCTCGAGGCGGCGGGTGATCGGCACGAAGATGCGGTCGTAGAGCGAGGCCATGCCGGGCTTGAATTCGGTGAAGCCCAGAATCCGGTTGAGGATCAGCCAGGGCAGGACGCCCATGACGTCGAAATAGCGGGCCCGCACTACGGCAAGCCCGGCCTGGTCGACTCGGGCCGCCAACTCGGGCAGGTGATAGCGGCGATGGTGGCCGACCAACGCGTCAAGGCGGCTGTAGAGAAGTTGCAAGGCTGGAACCAGCAGGAACAGGTGCCCGCCCGGCTTCAGGATGCGGTAGATTTCGGCCAACGCCGCCGCGTCGTCCTCGATATGCTCGAGGACATTGACCAGTACCACCGAATCGTAGTGGCCAGCCGGAGCGCCGGCGATCCAGGCCTCGAGGAATTCGGCATGGATGGCGACCCGTTCGTTACCGGCGAAACGGTCCTCCATGGCCTTGCAAAGCCGGGGCGTGGGCTCGATCAGGTCGAGACGGGAGGCATGGGGCAACAACTCGTCGGCGAAATTGCCGATTCCCGCGCCGATCTCGACCGTCGCGCCTTTCAACTCGGGGCGAAACGAATCGACGATCCAGCGGCGATAGCGGTGCAGGGTGGAAAGGGCTTCCAGATCGCCGCCTTCGTAGAAGTCGGGACCATCCGCCGGCTTGGTCATCTTCCGAGTCCCTCTCCCAGGGCTGCTTCGCAGCGGGCCAGAACCTCGACCACCCGAACCCCCAGGCGAAGACTGTCCAGGCTATTCGTTCCGCCTGCGATTCCGGTCGCGAATTCCTTCAACGCCACATCCAAGGGCGGCGTCGGGTCGAGCCGGAAGTGGCCGGTGATGTCGCAGGCGGCGCGGGGTTCGTCGTGGGGCCGGTCGAGCTTCAGCTTTTCCGGGGCCACGTCGTCGTAGACCAGGATGGCATGTTCAGCCGTGACCGCGAAGGAACGACGCTTGGAACTCATGATGTTGCTGAGCTTGATCTCCGCCTTGACTCCGGAGGGAAAGCCGAGCCGGATGGCGAATGTCTCGCCAGGTCCCGCAGGTGTATCGCGGCGGTCGATGCTTTCCGCGGCCACCGTTTCGGGCATTTCCCCCAACAGGTCGAGGCACATGGAAAGATCGTGCGGTCCGTAGTCCCAGAGCGGCGAGGCGTCCTTGCGAAAGGGCCCCTTGTTGGCGCCCAGCGACCGGATGGACCGGATCGGGCCCTCGGCCGCCACCCGGCGCTTCAATTCGCGGTAGGCGGCGCTGAACAGGTGGATATGGTCCACCAGGACATAGCCTTGCCTTTGCGTCGCGAAGTCGAGTAGCGCACGGGCCTCGCCGGCATCCTGGGTCAGGGGCTTTTCGACGAAGACCGCCTTGCCCGCGGCGACGGCGGCCCAGGCCATTTCGGCATGCAAGGCCGGCGGCGTGGTGATAATCACCCCGTCGAGATCGGACGCGTCCACGATCCGGCGCCAGTCGGTCACCACCTCGCAGGCGGGGCCGACTTCGCGGCTCGTTTCCGGGTTGCCGCTGGCCACCCGGACCAGGGTCATGCCTTCGGGCTCCAGCCGCCGCAAGGTGGCGATGACCTTTCGGCCCCAGGGGCCGGCGCCGATGAGGCCTAAGCGGATCACTGTTCGCCGGTATAGACGCCGTCGGACCAGTCGAGAAACCGCTTGAGGCCCTCGTCCAGGTCCACCGAGGGGTCGTACCCGAGTTGCAGGCGGGCCTTGCGGATCTCGGGGGCGCGGCGGTTGGGCTCGTCGGCCGGATAGCTGTCGGGATATTCCACGACATCGTAGGCGACCTTGTGCTTCGACACCTTCTCGATGCGTTTGACCAGGTCGACCATGGAGATTTCCGGCTTCGGGTTGCCGATGTTGTAGGCCTCGCCCGGCACGCCCTTCAGCACCACCAGCAGGAAGCCCACCATGGCGTCGGTGATGTAGCAGAAGGTCCGGGTCTGGTTGCCCGTGCCGTAAACCTGCAAGGGCTTGCCGGCCTTGATGCGGCTGGCGAAGTTGGGCAGCACCCGGTAGTCGGTTTCCTGCATGCCGGGCCCGAAGACGTTGAACGGCCGGATGGTGTTGGTATGGGTGCCGTTCTTGGTGTGGAAGATATGGCAGAGCGTCTCGCCCACCCGCTTCGATTCGTCGTAGCAGGCGCGCGGCCCCTGGCAGGACACGTTGCCGCGATAGCTTTCGGCCATCGGCACGTGCTTGGGATCGGGATCGCCGTAGATTTCGGACGAGGAGAAGAAGGAGAAGCGCGCCTTGTGGGCGTCGGCCAGTTCCAGCATGCGCCGGGTTCCGGTGATCGCCACCTCCAGGGTCTCCAGCGGATAGGCCCGGTAGTAGAAGGGGCTGGCGATGCCGGCGGCGTGAATCACGTAGTGCAGCGGCCCTTTCCACTTGAAGGGCTGGATCACGTCGTGCTGGACGAAGGAAATGTTGTCGTATTGGGGGACCTGGGCGCCCTCCTTGCCCGCCGTGATCATGTTGTCGAGCGCCACCAGCTTCACCGGCTTTTTCAGGTGCTTCTGGTTCAGGGTATGGAAGATTTCCATGAAATAGCGCCCCAGGAAGCCGCGGCCGCCGGTCAGCAGCACGGTCTTGCCGGCGAAATCCTGGGCCGGGCCGGCCAAGCGCTGGGCGATCTCGTCGATGTCGGATTGGAGAAGGAACTCGGCCATCAGAAGACCTCGACTGTCGGCAGGGGAACGATGAAATGCCCGCCGTCCTGCCGGTAGGCGGCGTGCTTGTCCATGATCGGGGTGGCGAAGTTCCAGGCCAGGATCACCACGTAATCGGGCTTCCTGTCATAGATCGCCTGCGACGGCAAGACCGGGATGTGCATTCCCGGCGAAAACAGGCCCTGCTTCAGGGGGCTGTCGTCGACGATGAAGTCGACCAGATCGGGCCCGATGCCGAAATGGTACATCAGGGTGGTGGCCTTGGCCGGCGCGCCGAAAGCGGCGATGACCTTGCCTTGGGACTTCAAGCGCTTGAGCCGGCCGGCCAGATCGTCGCGAATCCGGTCGATCTTGGTGGCGAAACCCCGAAGGGTTTCGGCCCGGTGCAGGCCCAGCCTTTCTTCCAGCGCGATCAGGTCCGCCACCGACGCGTCGACGGGCCGGGGCCCGCCGGCCAATTGAGCGACGCCCCGCAAGGAGCCGCCGTGGCTGTCGACCCTGAGGGCCTGGATCAGTTCGAGACCGTTGCGCTTCAAAAAGCCCACCAGGGGCTTCACCGAATGATAGGCCACGTGTTCGTGGTAGATGGTGTCGAACAAGGTCTTTTCGTAGACGTCCACCAGGTAGGAGACCTCGAAGACGAAGACGCCGTCCGGGGCCAGCAGTCCGCGGATGCCTTGGACGATAGCCGCCAGGTCGTCGGCGTGGGCGAAGACGTTGTTGGCGGTGACGATGGCGGCCGGGCCCCGTTCGGCGCGAATTTTTTCTGCCAGGTCGGGGGTGAAGAAGCCGGCGATGGTCTCGATGCCCGATTCGGTGGCCCGGTTGGCGATTTCCTTGGCCGGATCGACACCCAGGACGGTAAAGCCCCGATCCTTGAAGATGCGCAGCAGCGTTCCGTCGTTGGAACCCACATCGAGCACCTGGCCGCCCGGCGCGGGGTGGAAGCGGCCGACGATGTCGGTGGCATAGTCCTCGAAATGCCTCACGAAAACCGGCGAAGTCCCGGAGACGTAGACGTAATTCTCGAACAGCACCCGGGGGTCGACCACGTCGAGCAACTGCACATGGGCGCAATCGTCGCAGAAGAAGACGTCCAGCGGGAAGGTCTCCTGCGCCTTGCCTCTTTCGGCGGCGGTCACGAAGGCGTTGGCAGGCGGGGTCGGCGCGAGTTCCAGGACCAGCGACAGGCTGGCGCCGCCGCACAGGCGGCAGGTCGCGCGGCGATGGCAGGAGGAACTCACTTGTCCCCCGGCTTCCATGTGGTCAGGCCCGCGGTCGACAGGAAGTCGATGCGCACCACGTCCGCCTCGTAGGCCTTCTGGTCGCGGGAATTGCGCGACAGGGTAAGAAACGTGGTGTCCACCGGGAATACCATGCCGTGGTCCACCATGGGCGGGGTGAAGACCATTTCGCCGGCCTTGACGTCCATCTTCTCGGGTTCGGCGGTGCTGCCGGTTGGGCGGTGCCAGTACTCGATGCGGCCCGAGATGACGTAGCAATAGTGCCAGTCCGTCTTGTGGTAGTGGTTGGCGCGCAGGGTGCCGGCCTTCGATTCGATCATCACCGCGCTCTTCATCAGGCGGTCGACCAAGGGCTGGATGGACCCGCGCCCGTCCACGTAGGGCTTTTCCAGCTTGACCACCCGGTCGAAGGGCGGCCAGGAAAGCTTCTCTTCCTCGGTGACGGGCTCGATGGCGTGGTAGTGCTTGTCGCACATGGGCGGGAGACTCCGGAATCTCAGGAAAACAGGCGCTTGCGCAGGATGGTCCAGATCACCGCGATGGCGTGGTGAGCACGGATCTTCTTGCCCTCCTCGTAGGTGCGGCCGTGGTAGCTGATGGGCACTTCATACATGTTGCGGGCATTGTGCACCGCGATCGACAGGATCTCGGCATGCTGTTCCCAGCCGAAGGTGGTCAGCCGGTCGGGATCGACCAGGTCCCGCTTGTACATCAGGTAGCAGGTATAGATGTCGGTGAAGGTGGTGTTGTTGATCACGTTGAAGCAGAGCGTGATGACCTGATTGCCGACCTTGTGCCAGAAGTAGGACACCCGGGTATAAAGCGGCGCCACCATGCGGCTGCCCATGACGATATCGGCGCCGAATTCCCTAACCGGCAGCAGCATCCGGCCGTAGTCGGCGGGGTCGTATTCGAGATCCGCATCCTGGAACAGGATGTAGTCCCCCGACGCCTCTTTCAGTCCGGCCAGTACCGCCGCACCCTTGCCGCCGTTCCGCGGCTGGCGGATCAGGCGGGTATAGAGGTGGGGGTTGGCTTCCAGCAGCGCGACCGTGCGATCCTTCGAGCCGTCGTCGACGACCAGGACCTCGAATTCGAAGCCCTCCACCCTTTGGGCGGCCACCTTGCCGAGGATTTCGAGGATCGTGGCTTCCTCGTTGTAGGCGGGAATGAGAATGGAAATCTTGGTCATGGATTCCGCCGGGATGTTGAAGCGATCTTTCTATACAGTCCGGCGGGACGTGACAAGCCATTGGCCGCTCAGGGGCGGAACAGGCGGTAGCCGTCCAGATCGGTGGGCTCGCCATAGCCCTCCAGGCCCGCGGCGGCCGAATCGGGCACCAGGATCCAGACCCCCCTTTCCGCCAGATCCCGTCGCAAGGACTCGGGGACGGGCCGGCCGGCCTTCAGGCTGGCCAGAAGCGCCTCTTCCATTTCGAGCCTGCGGTCGACCTCTGCGAAGAACGTCCGTTCCGGTGGCATACGCAACCCCTGACATCCCGCCGCGACGAACCGGGCCTTGCGGGCGAAGGTGGTTCCGGAACGGCTGAAGGCATAACCTCCTTCGGGAAGCTGAAAAACCGTCAGCATCGGCCCACCGCCGGCCATTCCGCGAATCCGGCGCAAGGCCTCCCAGCCCGCACGGTCGATTCGGTCGATTACCGCGAAGCGGCCCGAGTATTCGAAAGCCAGCCGGTTCACGGCGGTCCCATAGACACCGCCACTGTAGGCCTGCCAGGACCCATAGGCGACAAAGACTGCCACACACCAGGCGTACCAGGGCAACGCCGCTGCGCGTCCCGCCAAAGGCCGCAGGGCGGAGATCCGCTCCAGCAGGCGAGGCAGGCCGATTCCCAGGACCAGGACCAGCACCGGCCCCGCTGCCCCCTTCCAGCTCTCGCCATGGACCAGGAAAAGTGACAGCATGGCCATGGCCTTTTCGTAGGATCGCAGGGGGGCCTTGAAGGCCAGGATGCCCAGCGCCGCCAGGAAGGCCAGGAAGATCAGGAAACGGCTGTTGCGCACCGCGCCCAGCAGGATGGGCTGAGGGTCCGGTCTGTAGGGCCAGAGCACCGTCAGATAAAGCACGTTGGCCAACCACATCGCCAAGGTGGCCCAGGCCACGGCACGCAGCAATAGCCCCAGGTCCCGGTTCAGCAGCCGGGACAGGGGAAAACTGGCAGCAACGACGCCCAGTAACAGCAAATTGGCCGCCGGGGTGTGGGCCAGGAAGCTGCCATCCCGCCCTTCGATCTCCAGATTCACCCGAAAAGCCGCGATCATATCGTCATAAGGATAGCCCTGGCCGATCACCGACCAGGACCGGAAGGCAAGCCAGCCCACGGGAATCAGGACAAAAACGCCCCTCCACCAATATTCCCGACCCAGACTGGCGACAAAAAACAGGGCGGCGGGAATCAATAGCGTGTTTTCCTTCACCTGGAACAGAAAGACCCCCATCATCGCCAGTGCCGCCAGTGCTATCCTTCCGTCCAACAGCCACAAGAGAGTCAGCAGGGCGAATGAATTGCCGAACATACTGGGCGATCCCGGGTGGGCAGCGAACATCAAGGACCAGGCATTGGTATTGAGCTTGCGGTCAACGAAGGTCAGCAGCAGGACCAGAGTCAGGGCCGCCAGGCGATCGGCGGTCAGATGGCGTCGGACGATGGTGAAGACCAGACCGATGTTGAGAGCTGAAATCGCCACGTAGATGGCGAGCAGCAGGACTTCTCTTTCCTCGATCCGAAGGTAGCGGTTGATATCGTAGAATATGGACGATTTCAGAAGGATGTTGTTATTCATGACGCTATCGAACGGCAGCAGCGCCGGGTCGTTGGCCAGCATGTAGGCATACATGTAATGGTCCGGCGCCCCGCCGTAGCGGGCGATGGCGACTAGGCCGAACAGGAACAGAAGAAACGCGATCCACGCCCGATCCCGGCGACCTTGACGCCCGTCCACCGCCATGGTTCCCGGCGCGTCCCCGGCTGTCGAGGGGCCTGATCGCGACATGCTGCCCAATTCCACGGAATTCATCATACCCTTCCTACCGCAAGCATTCGGGTCCCTTTAACTGGAAGACGATTTCCCGGATGGGTCTGCTGTCCTCTTCGGACCCCAGGGTCCGCGACCCGAAGCTCGTGCCTGCGATGACCTTCTTCTCCGCGAGGCATCCCTTTTCCCGAAGCCCTCGCCAGAGATCCAGGCTGCGAGGGGGGGATCGGTCATCCCGGTCGATCACTAGAAGATGGGTCGTGCCGACCGCGGCGAGTTGGTGATAAAACCGGATCGGGTCCGCCGCCTCGGCGCGTAGATCGACCTGAGCAGCTTGGGTCGAATGCCCGTAATGGACTGGAACGTCGATCAGGTAGTTGAGCCAGCGAAGATACACGAAAATCCGGCTCGCCGGTTCCAGGTTTTCGTTGACCCAGCGGGCGCCAGCATAACCGATGACATTGCGCTCTAGAAAAGTGTCCCGCGGCTCGCTCCTCAGGACATGGATGGCGAATTTCAGGGAAAAGACGCCCTGGCCACCCAATTGCAGTCCCAACGCCAAGGTCAGCGCCGCAGCCAACGGTCGGAAAAGCCCTCGCCTCCCTGCCCATCGTTCGGCGGCCACCATGACGCAAAGCAGCAGCAAAGGAAAAACGGGAATCAGGTGCCGGATTCTCTGGGACGACCCCACCAGAAACCAAACGACGTAGAACAGGCCGGTGACGGCGGCGACGGTCGACAGTCGACGCCCTTTCAGCCGTTCCCGGAACCGCCAGAGCCCGGCCAGGGCGAAGGGCAGGACCATCAGGATCAGCGGGCCCAGTCCCGTCCTTCCGGACTCGAAGACCGGCTTGCCGGCCAGGGTGGCGACGAAGGGATAGGCCAGCATCCAGGCCAAGTTGTTGGGAACCGCCCGTTCCTCCTCGCGGATGAAGCGCCATAGTTCCGCCTGGTGATCGGCGTCCCAGGACCCGGGAATCCTGTAGTCCACCAATCCGTAGAGAATCGGGAACAGCGGATCGCCCGAATGCCACCAGTTCCAGCCGTACCACTGTCCGCCGGCAAACAGGGCAGCCAGCCCGAAGACGATCCCGTGGCTGAGCCAGTGGCGCTGGAACAGGATCACGAGTCCGCAGGCCAGGCCGAACTGCAGGCCGGTCAGCTTGCTGCCCATGTAGAATCCCACCGCGATCCCCGCGAGGGCCGCCCACCGGGTATCTCCGGTTGCCCTGGCCTCCGCCACCGCCAGCGCGGCAACAAGGACGAACAGGGCGTTGCGCACCTCGACCTGGCCGGTTCCGGCTCCGTAAACCACGGCGGGAAGCGTCAGGAAGGCCAGCGTGGCCGCAAGGCTCCAGCGACGGTCCAGCCAGCGGCGGGCAACGGCGTACAACAGGGCTGACGCTCCCCAGCCGGAAGCCATGGTCCACAGCGTCAGGGCCTTCTCTCCGCCCAGTCCCAGGGCCGGAACGTAGGTCATGTGGACCAGCATGGGGATGGCGCCGTCCATGGCGCGGGGGACGAAGAACAGACGGCCGGCGGCCAGGAATCGCTTGGGCAGGTCGAAATGGTAGGCCATGGTATCGGCGTCGGCCGGCGGCGAAAGCCCCTCCAGGATGTCGAATCCCAATGCGACCGCGAGGCCGGCGGCCAACAGCCAACCCCAGGGCCCGAAAGCGGTCGGGTCGGATCGGACGGAGGGCAGGTCCCGCAGGAACCAAAGTCCCGCCGTGCCGGCCAGAAGAAGAAGGGCCAGGGGCACCGGCGAAAAAAAGCCGACGGCCCCCAGGAAGAACACCAGCCAGCCCAGGCTTCCCAGCCCCAGGGCAAAGGCCCAGCCCAGCCATTCGTCCCGCTCCAGCGCCGACGCGACACCGGACAGGCGCAGCAATGCCGCACCTAGACCAAGGCAGGCCAGAAGCTCCAGCGCGACGACCAGTCCCGCGATCATGCCACCCCCAGAAGGCGGGCTATGGGCCCCGCCAGGTCCCGGAACTGGTAGAGGTAGGCGCCGGCGACACCGAAGACCCAGGCCCAAAGGAGAGGCCCGGCGACCGGGACCAGCAACGCCCAAGGCAGGGTCAGGGCGATCCGCAGCGCGGAAAGGGGTGCCCCGCGCCGCCGGTAGGCGTCGAAAGCTTCCTTGTGCACCGCCAGGATGCGGAACCAATGGGACGCCAGGCGCCGCCGATGCCGTTCCGCCACTCGCAAGGTGCAGCCGAGGCGGCGTTCGATGTTGCTGGTGATGCTGCCCGGCATCACATGGTAGCGGGTCAAAGCCTCGGGGAGCACGACGAAGCGGGCCCCCGGCTGTGCCAGGACCTTGAGCCAGAGATCGAAATCCTGGGCCGTGGGCAGGGTCTCGTCGAACCCGCCCGCGGCGAGCAAGGCGTCGCGCCTCGCCACCACCGTCGAGGTGGCGAGGTATCCATGGCGATAAAGGGCATCCCAGGGATCGTCGGTCCGGAAGCGCCGCGTGCAGTCGACCGGGGTTTCCGAGCCGTCCTGCCGCAGGAAGCTGGTGGCGGCCAGGGTCAGGCCTTCGCCTTCGATAGCCGCCAGGGTTCGTTCCAGCTTCTCCGGCAGCCATTCGTCGTCGGCGTCCAGGAAGGCGATCCAGGGGGCCGAGGCCTCGGCCAAGCCGCGATTGCGGGCGGCCCCCGGCCCCTTCTTCTCCTGGCGCACGACCGTCAGCGCGATGTCGCCCAGGACGGGCCGTGCCGCCTCCGCCGCGGCGGCAGACGGGTCGGCGGTACCGTCCACCACCACGATCACTTCGCGGGGCCGCCGTGTCTGTGCGGCGATGCTGGCCAGGGCCCGCCCGAGTGTGGCCTCCGCCTTGAAGGCCGGCATGACCACGGTGACGTCAGAAAGCATCCAGTCCCTCCCCGGGGGCTTCCGGCAAGGTGGCCTCGGCATGCAGGCGGACCGTCAGTTCCAGCATGAGAAGACTATAGAGCCGAAAAGCGTGGCGATGCGAATCGGCCAGCAGGGCCTCGATGCCCTCGCGGGTCCACCAACCCCGTTCGAGGGTCGCGGGGCGGGTCAGGATGCGTCGGCAATGGCGATCCAGGCCCGAGTCCATCCAAGCCGGAACCGGGGACGCGAAGCCTCGCTTCGGAGCGGAAATCAGGGCCTCGGGCAGGAACCTGGCCGCGATGGCCCGTTCCAGGGCCTTCTGGCGATTGCCGGCGGTGCGGACTTCGGGCCGGACCGCCAGGGCCGCCTCCACGAAACGGTGGTCGAGGAAGGGCACCCGGCCTTCGACACCCGCCGCCATCGATGTGCGGTCCAGGAGTAGCAGCAGATCTTCAGGCAGGTAGCTGCCCAGATCGCCGATCAGGGCGCGGGTCTGGCGGGGGCCGGCGGCCTCGGCGACCAGACGGCGCTGAACAGGCTCCGGACCGATTTGGCGGTTGCCGATCAGGCGGCGGACCGGTTCCGGGAAGTAAGTCGTATGGTCGAACAGGTAACCGCCCGGATCGGCCTCGAACTTGGCGGCGCGGGCCAGTTTCCAGCCTGCGAAGGGGGAGACGGCCCCAACCGTGCGCTCCACCAGCCGCCTTGGGGACGCCGGCAGGGTCAGGTAGCGATCCTCGATCGGCCGGAGGAAATAGCGGCCGTAGCCGGCGAACAGCTCGTCGCCACCGGTTCCGTTGAGGGCCACCTTGTAATGTCGGCCCAGGGCCTCCGAAACGAGCTGGTTGGGCAGCAGGGCGGCATCGTTGAGCGGCTCGTCGCAATGCCAGGCCAGGCGCGGCAGGTGCCGCGCCACTTCCGCCGCCGGCAGGTCGACCACCGTGTGGCTGGTTCCGTAACGCTCCGCCACCAGGGCCGCCAAGGGACTCTCATCGACCGGACTGCCTTCGAAACGAACGGTGAAGGTATTGACCGGACGATCCGACAGTTCGGCCGCCAGGGCGACCACCAAGCCCGAGTCGAGGCCGCCCGACAACAAGGCCGCTACCGGAACATCGCTGCGCAATTGCAGCCGCACACTGTCGCGGAGGAGGTCGATCAGCGCGTCGGCGTTGGGCTCGACGGCGGCGGGAGCGGGGCGCCAATAGCGTTCCAGCCGGGTCCGGCCTTCGGCATCCACTTCCAGGAGACAGCCGGGCGGCAGCTTGTTGACGCCCCGGAACAAGGTTGCGGGGGCCGGCACGTAGCCCTGGCCCAGATAGGCGGACACCGCTGTCTCGTCGATGACGGGGGCGATCAGGCCGGACGCGAACAGCGCCTTGATCTCCGAAGCGAAAAGGATGCCTCCCCCCGCCTCGGCCCAATAGAGGGGCTTGATTCCCAGGCGGTCGCGCACCAAGGTCAGGCGATGGGGATCTCGCTCGTAGAGAGCCAAGCCGTACATGCCGTTCAGGCGCTGGACGAACCCGGTGCCGAAACGGGAAGCGAGCGGCAGGACGACCTCCATATCGCCGGAGGTGCGCCAGGGATAGCCGGGGCATTCGGTCCGCAGTTCCAGGTAATTGTAGATCTCGCCATTGCCCATCAGGACCCGGCGTCCGCCGTCTTCCACCAGAGGTTGGTCGCCGGTCGCCAAGTCGATGATCGCCAGACGGGCGAAACCGGCTTGGTAGCGCCGGTCATGGGAAACGAAACGACCCGTGCCGTCGGGGCCGCGATGGCGCATCGCCGCCAGCATGGCCTCCAGGTTCGCCTCCCGTACCGTCGCCTGGGCGGGCAGAAACAAGCCGGCGATGCCGCACATGGCTACAACACCTCCAGGATGATCTTGCCCGACCAGGGCAGAGGTGCCGTGGTCTCGGCGATCAACAGGGTGGCTGGTTCGCCCACGCCATAGGCGGTCCAGCGGGTGACCGGCTCGGTTTTCCAGGCGGCTTCGCCACAAGTCAGACGCAAGGTCATTTCCTTGCCCTTAAGAAGGAGGGTGGTACCCTGCCCCTCGACCGCCAACGGCGTGACCAGCCGGCGCGAGATTTCGCGCCGCCCCCGCCCCTCCAAGGTATCGCTCAAGAAAAAGGCCTTGTCGTGGAAAGCCCATCGGCGGGTCGACGCGCCCATGCCGTTAAAACGCTTGAATCCGGAATGCCGGAGGACGACCGTATCACCCTCCCGCCGCAGCTCGGGCGGTAGGCCGCCCACCCGGCGGCGGAAGGTCGCGTCGTAATAAGGGCGGTTGGGCGGGTAGGGGTCCCAGCCATCCACCAGCAAGGTGTTGTGGACGCTAGCAGAACGATAGCGCGCCGCCTCGCCGGTTTCGCCATAGGCGCCGCGGCCCGGATCGACGAAGACCGGTTCGGTCCCGAAATGGAGTTCGAAGCTTCCCAGGTCCTGGTGCCCGTGGCCGGGCATCGGGGACCACCCCTCGGCCGCCGCGTGCCAAAGGCCGGCCCAGGGCCCGAAGTCGGCCCGCAGCCAGCCATCGGCGGCCAAGGCGGTCGAATCGCCGGGTTCGGCCCGCTCGAGGTTCCGGAACAGGCGATCCGGTCGAATGTCGGGTGAAATGTCGCCGACCAAGGCAATGCCGCCGGGCAGCCGCAGGTGGGGGACGACCGACCAGGCCTTCCGCGCGGCCTCGCCCAGGAAAGCCGCCTCGGGCCTGCCTGTGGCGGCATCGGCCACTTCCTGGAGGCGTCGGGCAAGCAGGACGTGATAGTGGCTGGACCCCTCGCGCAGCACGCCGGAGGGGCGGAATATCCGTTTTGCTTCTTCAACGACTATCCGGGCTCCCACCTCGGTGCAGCGGGGCAGGCCCAGGCCCAGACCCAACAGGAACAGGCCGCGGCCGTTGTTGAACAGGTGGTTGGAGGTGTGATGTTCGCCGAAATATTCGAGACGGGCGGCAATGGCCGGCCCGTGGGCGGCCAGGACTTCCTCGCCGCCGGGCAAGCCGTGGCGGCGGGCGAAGGCCAGCAGCGCGACGGCCCGTTCCGCCGCCGTGTACGGATGCCAGGGCCAGCCGTCCGGCCGGGTTCCGAAGCGTTCCCGCCAGGCCCGCCAGACCGCGTGGACCCAAGCCGGATCGGTGGCGTCGTTCAGCCAGGCGAAGCGGTGGACCGCCAGTTCCGTTTCCAGATCGCCATAGGTCCGTTCGAACAGCCGTGCCGTCTGGCCCGGTTCCAGGCGTATGCGCTCGCCCGGCAGGTCAAGATCGAGGGTCCCGGACGGGTCGCCGGACTGGATTTGCGGAAACGAAACCGCGGGAGTTTCGAGTCCGAGGGGCAGCAGCCCCTCCAGGTAAGGCGGCCGGTGCGGAACGAAGGTTGGCTCGCCCGGCCAGCGGCCCAGGGCCCGGCCCAGCAGCCAAGTCGCGAGGACAGGATCGTCCCGCAACTGCCGAACCTTGCGGATCAGGGCATCGATCATCCGAAAAGGGCCTCGCGCCAGATCGCCGGATCGGGGGCTGCGAAGACCCGGCTGCGCTCGAGAACGGGGCCGGGGGCGGCCGCGGCCAGCACGGCCTCCAGGTCCGTGGCGGTGGCGGCGGGAACGGTGAGACCCGCTGGCATGACGTCGAGGACCGGCCGTTCGGCCGGCAGAAAACGAACGGTCGGCAGGCCCACCAAGACGGCCTCCAGGCCCACCGTGGTGGCGCAATAGACGACGGCCGCCACGCCCTCCAGGTCGGAAAGACGGACGGCGCTGCGTTCCAGCCCTGGTTCCGGCGCGAAGGCGTAGGGCGTCATCGGATGGTCCTTGACCAGGAAGCGCCATCCCTTGCGGGCCAGCGGCCGGAGAGCGTCCACGATCTCGGCCGCAAGAGCCGAGTCGAAGGGCAGGGCGACGAAGACCGGGGCCGCCGGATCGAAGCGTGGCATCCGGCCCGCCGCATAGCGTAGCGCGCCGGCGACGCCGACGACATCTTCCGGGACATGGTAACCCACCAACCGTTCGCGGTAGGCCTCGCCGACGCAGAGAATGCGGTCCGGAAGGCCGGCCGTGCCCGCCGGGTCCGAATCGGGACCCTGGTTCCATTCGCGCCAGCCGACAGTCGCGTGCTGGTATCCGAGGGTCGCCACGCCCTGGCGGCGGCAGGCCCGGACGAAGGCCCGTTCCCAGGAATGGTGTTCCCAGGGCCAGGCGACCCGGTACGGCTTGGCCGCGGCGAGGAACCGTTCCTGGCAATGGATCTGCCAGGCGATCATGGCCGGGCCGCCGGTGCCGCCTTCCAGCGCGGCGGCGCGTCGGATCAGCCAGGCCAGAGGGCCGCCGGGACGAGTCCGCCAACGCCTTCGCCACAGCGCGAGGGCCGTCCACGGCGAGCCGAATCCATGCAGGGAGACCGTACGGCCGCCTTCGCCCAGCCGGCGGGCCTGATCGGGGCCACAGTCCACGTGCAGTACCCGATGCAGTTCCGGCATCTCACGCATCAGGGACCCGAAATAGGCGTCGTCCCCCTCGGGGGTGCTGGCCGGATGGCCATAGACAAGCAGCCAAACCTTTCCCGGAGGCGGCATGGAACGGCGAAAGGCCAAGGCGGCTCGCGCCATCCGCAGGCCGACCCGCAGGCGGGCGAGCAGTCCGCGCGAGGCGAGCCAAGCCTCGGCTGCCGCCAAGGGCGGGGGTGGGCCCGCTTCCACGCCGGGCAAGGCCGCCAGATGGCGGAACAGCCAGGGATCGGGGCAGACCACCAGGACCCGCCGCCCGCCCATCGCCCAACCGGCGACCAACCGCGACCAGGCCAGCATCAGGCCCAGGTCCGAAACGTTGGCCGCCGCCGTCGGGGCATGGGCGAGGACGGCATCCCCGCCTTCCGCGAGAGAGCGGCCCAGGGCCAGCCAGTCGGGGGCGACGGCATCGAACGCCTCCTCGAGCAGCCGGGGCAAGCCTTCCAGCCGCCGGGCCGGATCGAGTTCCGGAACGAGGGTTCCGATCGCCGCCCAGGCATCCCATGTTTCCCCCGGTGCCGAGGAACGGCGGAGCATCACGGGCATGGCGAAAGGGATCTTCCGTTCAGGCGCCGCGCATGCCGTGCACGGCGGTGCGGCGGGGTTCGTCGGCGGTCCGGCGCCGGAACATGCCGACGAACATGCGAAACGCGTTGAAATAGTGTTCCAGATCTTCCAGGGACCGGATGCGCTTCAGGTGCGTCCACCACAGTCTCGGGCGCATGTAGAACCGCAGGTGCGCATAGCGCAGCATCTTCTCGACTTCCTCGGGGCTTTCGTAGCCGTGGGGAATGTAATGGGCCTTCATGTGGCCGCGGTATTCGACCACCTTGCCTTCCTTGAGCGCCATTTCGTAAAGCTCGGTGCCCTTTTCCGGGAAGGTGGGCAGGAACTGGGCCAGCGTGCAGTCCAGTTCGATGGCGAAGTCGACCGTCTTCCTCGCCAGTTCCGGCGTCTCGCCGGGCAGGGCCAGCATGAAGGAGCCGCGGGTCGCCATGCCGGCTTCGTGGGTCCATTTGGCGGCGCGCCGGCTGTCGTCCAGGGAAATGCGCTTGTTGAGACCGTCCAGCAGGGTCTGGTCGCCGGACTCGAAGCCGTAGAACACCGACCAGCATCCCGCCTTGGCGGCCATGTCCAGGATATCCTTGGTGGTCCGGCGCGGCCAGCCGTAGGCCGACCAGGTCAGGTCCATGCCCCGGACGCCTTCGCAGAACTCGCGCACCCAGCGATGGTTGATGAGAAAGATGTCGTCCCAGAAGGCGACTTCCCGGATGCCGTTGGGAATGATGGTTTCCTGGATCTCGCGGATCACGTATTCGGGCGAGTGGCGGCGGTACTTGAAGGCGGCGTTGCCGGCCTCGAAGCAGAACGAGCAGTTGCCGTAGGGGCAGCCGCGCGAGGTAATCATCGAGGTGACCGGCGAACGCTTGAAGGACAGCGGCAGCAGCCGGTAGGCGCCGTGGTCGAGCACATCACGGGCCGGAAAGGCGATGGTGTCGAGATCCTGGATCAGGGGCCTTCCTTCGTTGCGCACGATGCGGCGCTCGGCATCCCGGTAGGCCATGCCCTTGACCTCGTTCATCGGCATCTTGCCTTCGAAGGCCTTGACCATGTCGAGGATGGTGAATTCGCCTTCGCCGATGCAGATGGCGTCCAGTTCGGGCACGTCCTCCAGCACCTGCTCCTTGAAGGAATTGCAGTGCACGCCGCCCATGACGATGGGCAGCTCGAAGCGCTTGCGCAGGTAACGCACCAGGTCGTAGCTATGGGGCGCCGACGGGGTCATGGTGCTGATTCCGATGACATCCGGCCCGTATTGCCGGATGCGCTCCACCACCTCGTCGTAGCTCATGGAAAAGGTCGACAGGTCGATCAGATTTCCGTCGTGTCCCTCGCGGCGCAACTGGCCGATCATGTAGAGCACGCCGAGCGGCGGCAGGTTGCCGTATTTCACGCTCGACTTCGAACCGTAGCCTTCCCGCATCAGATCGTAGGGTGCGGTGAGGAATAGGACTTTCATCGGTGCTCTTTCCCCGGCTCCAAGCCGACTACCGCCGGGCCCCGGCGCTTCCGTATGCGGCTTCCACATACCCCTAGGCGGATCATCTTGACAAACCCTTTCCGTCGTCGACCCTGTCCGCCAGCCACCGCTTCCGCAAGACCTCGGCCAGTGTCGGCCTATGATAGCGCAACCGTATATGAGTGGCCCCGACCGGAACGGCAAGGGCGGTTTGAACCCCGTTGGCAGGTGCGATGGGCAGCGCGTGTCCATCGGCCACCGCCGAAAAGTAGGGCTGGAACAGGGCATTGACCACGACGATGCCTCCCGTCGGGGCGGCGACATCGAGATCGTAGCCGTTCGGCACCGCGCGGACGGAACGCACTTCCGGAGAACCAACTTCCGCCGACCCGAGGATTTCGGCGTCAGCCTTCCGGATCACCAATCGCCGGTCCAGGGCTTCATTTCCTACCGCCCGCAGAAAATCGCCTTCCGGAAGATCGTCTGCGACCACCGTCAGTCCGGAGACTGACCAAGCCCGGGGCAACGAGCGAGGCAGTTCGTAAACGTAGATCTTGCCATAGGCAGGAATGCGATGGCCCAAAGCCATGGCGCGCCGCCAGGCGATCTCGAGGCGCCGCAGGGCTCCCGGCCGGTTGCCGTAGGTATCGTCCGACTCCAGTCCAGCGCCGGAGGGAACGCCCGTTGGCCCGTCGACCAGCCTTAACCCTCCCCCTTCCAACGGAACCGGACTGAAAATGAATTGGACATTGGCGGCTCCGAGCAAATTCAGATCCAGTTGTTGGTCGATCCGATAGGTCTTGTGCGCGGAATCCCAATAGTCAGGCGACATGAACGCCGTGGGCGCAATGCCACGGGGGTTGACCCCCTCCAGCCAATAATCCCGGTAGGACCGGAAGGGAAAATTTGTGAAGCCGTCGAAAACCTCCTGTCCGTAAAAGGCGAAAGCCACATTGGGCTCGATGATGAGACTCTTGTTCCGCAAGACGATTGCCCGATGGAGTCCCGCCGGTTTCCAGGCCGCCTGACGCAGGTTCTCGACCGTCCAATAGGCACTCTGGCCTCCTACCGTCAGGAATTGCCAGGTCGCGAAAACCTTGTACCAGGCCAGAACCCCCAGCGGTATGGCGAAGCCTAGGGCGGCCAAGACGCGAATCGCTCTTCGCCGCTCCGGCACCGCCCAGCGGTCCGCCAAGCTATCTGCCGCCTTGGCGGCCACCACCATGCCCACCGGGACCATTGCCAGGATGAAATAGCTGTAGGTCACGCCTCGCACGCTTTCGAGGCCCAACCATTCCCAGGGAAGTTCCAGGAAGCCCACGACGAATAGAAAAGGCAGCGCGAAAGCTCCTAGGATCCGCCAGAGACCACGATCCCCCAAGGCCAGCATCGTGAGAACCGCAAAGGCCCAGGCCGCCGTGGCCGGTACCATCCCCAGCCCGGTGAATGCCGGAGAAAAGAAGGCGCCGAGATAGATCTCGACGGCATTCACCAGGACGGCGGCCGGGTCGGGATAGCCGGCGTCCCAGGGCGTGGCCTTGGAAACCACCAAGGCCATCCGCAACATGCCGAGCAGCGATTCGGCCCAATTTGCGGCGATGGCCGCCAGCACCACGAACGTCGCCCCCACCGCCTTCCAGGACCAGCGACCGGCGAGCAGGGAAATCATTGCCAAGCTGGCCACCAGGGGAAGCACGCCTTGGGTCGGGATGGTCACCAAGGCGGAAAACAGGGAAACCCCCACCACCCCCGGCCAATAATGAGGACGGTCTTGGCGGAACAGCACTGCGTGGACGACGAGAGGAATCACCGCCCAGCCGAAGGATGAGCCGAAGGTGCAGATGACAAGGCGGGAGTGGGCAACGGTGAACAAGGCGCCGGCGGCCAACGCGACCGGAATGCGGACTCCTATGCCGTGACGGCACAGAAGGTAGGTTCCCGTCATTCCCGTCGCGGCAACGATGACCTTGTGCCCGGCGATGGCCAGCCACAGCGGGAGAACCGAAAATAACAAACGGTCCAGGGAAACCCGTTCGCCCCCGATCAGGAATCCGGCCTGGGCGTCGGCTCCCCCGCCCAGCCCATGGATGTATTGGCTGCCATCCCAGGATTCCGTCAGGAAATGCAGATAGGTGACGATCAGATCGCCTTCGTCGTCCATATAAATGAACGACCGCGGTCCGAGAATCACGTATTCCAGAACGAAAAGGCCGCACCAGAGCGGTATGGCCCACTGCGGGCGGGCCAACCTTTCCAGCCGGTCGAGACGGCGCCAAACAGCCGCGAAGGCAAGCGCGACAAGCAGGATCGCCAGGGCGATCGACATTCAGGACAGCCCCGGTTCCGGGATACGGTTGTCGTCCAGGCCGGCGATGGCGGCGCGCCCCATGGCGAGCACGGCTTCCTCCGCGCTGCCGCCGATATGGGGCAGGGCCAGCATGGTGGGCAGGCGCAGGAGTTCGTGGTCCTCGGGCGGCTCGACCGCGAAGACGTCGAAGGCGGCGCCGGCCAGCCGGCCTTCCTTCAGCATCGCCTTCAACGCGACTTCGTCGACCAAGCCGCCGCGCGCCATGTTGATCAGCAGCGCGTCCTTCTTCATCAGGGCCAGCCGTCCTGCGGTCAGGATGTCGCGGGTGGAATCGTCCAAGGGCAGGTGCAAGGTCACCACGTCCGATTCCTTCAACAGCTCCTCCAGCGAGACCGGAAGGACGCCATGGTCCCGGTAGAAGTCCGGGAAGTCCAGGATGTCGTGGGCCAGCACCCGGCAGCCGAAGGCCTTCAGCAGCATCGCCAGATCCTTGCCGACGAAGCCGCAGCCGACGATGCCCACGGTCTTTTCCGACAACTGGCGGCCCATCAACTGGCGCCAGGTGCCTTCGCGCACTTCGCGGTTGCCCTGGGGCACGTGGCGCAGAAGGGCAATGGCGGCGGAGATCACCAGCTCGGAGACGGAACGCCGGTTCACCCCCTTGGTCCAGCCCAGCCGGATGCCGCGTTTCCGCATGGCCTCCAGGTCGATCATGTCGATGCCGACCCCGTACTTGGACAGCACCTCCAAGCCGGGCAAGCCGGCGAAGACCGCATCGTCCATCTTCTCCAGCGCCGTGACGACCTTGGGATGGCCCTTCAAGAAGGCGACCAGCGCCTCGCCCTTCAAGGACAGGCCATCGTCGTTGAAGGTCACGTTGGCATAGCGCTCCAGCAGTTCCGCCCGCAGCACGGGGTGGCGGGAAAAGGAGCGGGAGGCGACGGCGACCTTGGTCGTGGTGTCCTTCATGAGCGGCGTACCTTGGTCAGGAATTCCTCGCAGAACGCGGCGAAAGCGGCGTCCGTGGGATAGGCGCCCTTGAAGATGCGGCCATCCCGGCCGGGAAGGATCAGGGTGGCGGAGCCGGAACCGACGTTCTTCTTGTCCTTGGCCAGGGCCTTGAGGAAGGGTTCCAGCGGCACCGGATGGGACTCGTAGCCCCGGTAGTTGGCCTTCAGCGGCGGGCGCATGCGGACCCATTGCTCTTCCGTGCCCACGCCCAGGCGGGGGGCGATCCAGTTGGCGAGGTCCATGCCGATGGTCACCGCGATGCCGTGCGGGATGGCGAAGCCGGTCGCCGCCTCGATGGCATGGCCGAAGGAATGGCCGTAGTTGAAGACCTGGCGCGGGCCCTGGTCGAATTCGTCCTCCTCGATGTAGCTCCGCTTGATCTCCAGGGCGCGGCGGATGGTCCGCACCATGGTTTCCTTGTCCGTGAACAGGCGGGCGTAGTCGGCGGCGATGCCGTCGAAATCGGCAGGGCCGGCGATGGCGTGCACCTTCAGCATCTCGCCGACGCCGGAGCGGACGTCGCGTTCGTCCAGGGTATCCAGGAAGGCGGTGGCCAGATGGATGCGCCGGGGTGGGGTGAAGGTGCCGAGGATGTTCTTGGCGTCGCCGCAGTTGATCGAACTCTTCGAGCCGATGCAGGAATCGGCCTGGGCCAGCAGGGTGGTGGGATAGAAGACCCAGTCGACGCCGCGCAGCATGGTGGCGGCCAGGAAGCAGACGATGTCCTGGACGATGCCGCCGCCGATGGCGACCAGCTCGTGGTCGCGGCGCAACCCTCCGCCCACCAGGTGCTGGACATAGGCGGGGAATTTCTCCAGCGACTTGTTTTCCTCCAGGGCGTCCACCAGCAGGACCGACGTCGATCCCAGCACGGCCCGCATGCGGGATTCGTAGAGGCCGGCCACCTTGCGGTCGATGACGAAATGGGCATTGGCGGGAACGGCCGCGGTCAGGCGCTCCAAGGCGTCTTCCTGGAAATGGACGGTGTAGGGCCCCTTGTGCGACGAAACGGTCAGGTCAGACACGGCTGAAGCCTCCGTCGATGGCGATGTTCTGGCCGCTGACATAGGTGTTTTCCGGCCCCGCCAGCCAGGCCACCAGGGCCGCCACCTCCTCGGGCCGGCCCAGCCGGCGGGCCGGCACGCGGGCCGCCAATTCGATCATGCCCTTCTCGCCCAGAGTGTTGCGGGTCAATTCGGTGTCGATGAAGCCCGGGGCCACGCAGTTGGCCAGCACGCCCCATTCGGCGGCCTCGGCGGCGAGCGCCGCGGTCATGCCGTCCAGGGCGAACTTGCTGGCGGCGTAGGGTCCGCGCTGTTCCTTGGCGATCTTGCCCCAGATGGACGAGACATTGACGATCCGCCCCCAGCCTTCGGCGCGCATGTGGGGCAGCACCGCCCGGCACAGCAGGAAGGGCGCGGTGACGTTGACCTGTTGGATGCGGGCGAAGTCGGCGGGGTCGATCTCGGCGAAGGGGGATATCTTGTTGATGCCGGCGTTGTTGACCAGCACGTCGATTCCCATCCCGGCCACCCGGTCGGCGAAGGCCTGGGCGGCGGCGGGGTCCGAAAGGTCCACGGCTTCGTAGGTACAGCCGGCCGGCACCGAACCGCCCGGCCGGGTGCCGGTGCCGATGACCTTGAGGCCGTCCTTTGCCAGCCGCTGGGCGATGGCCCGCCCGATGCCGCGCGTCGCGCCGGTGACCAGGGCGAGGCGCGTCATCTCAATACTTCCCCCAGAGCGGATCGTCCTGCATGGCCGCCTCGACGATGCCGATGTCTTGCGGGCTGTCGACCGAGTAGCTCGGCCGGAAGGGGTAGGGGGCGATGTGCTGGTGGTGGCCGTTGTCGTAGAGCCGGTTGCTGTCGCAGGCCTCCTTCTTCTCCAGCGGGCTTTCCGGCAACCGCGTGAACAGCTTCAGGAAGGACCAGCGGAAGGCGAAGATGCCGTAGATGCGCTTGGCGCCCAGGTCCGGCGAGAAGCTCTTGCAGTAGGGGATGGGGCTGCGCGAGGTGTAGAGCACCTTGCCCTCCAGGTCGTGGATGATCTTCAGCGCGTCGGGGTTGCGGTACTGGGCCTCGTCCACGATGTCCATGGCCAGCATGGTGCCCTTGACCTCGGGCCGCTCCAGGAAGGGCTTGACGGTCGCCTCGATCATGTCCGGGTGCATCATCGGCTCGTCGCCCTGGACGTTGAGCACGATGTCGTCGTCGGCCACCGGGATGCCGCATTTTTCCGCCGCCTCGGCGACCCGGTCGAGCGCCCGGGTATGCTTGTCGGACGTCATGATGACCGGGAAGCCCTTGGATTCGGCAAAGGCCCGGATTTCCTCGTCGCAGGTGCAGATGGCCAGGTGGTCGAACTTCGAATACATCCGGGCGCGGAGGAAGCAATGTTCCAGCATCGGCCGGCCCAGGATGGGATGCAGCGGCTTGCCGGGGAAGCGGCTGGCGGCCATGCGGGCGGGAACGAAACCGAGAATATTCACGGACGGTACCCTTCCTTCTTCATGTTGCGGCAACGGACATTCCTCCTATACTCCTGCCGACCCGGTTCCACGAAGCACGAAAGGCTCGCCTCTCACCATGAATCCGATCGACGGCCACCGGTATCCGGCGCTGGATCGCCTTGTGGGGGCGGTTCTCGCCGTCTGGCCCGAGCACGCGGGGTTCCTTGGCAATAGCTTCGGGGAAGAGGACGCCTCCGGCTTGGCCTGGGCGGAGACGGTCGCCGGGCTCATCGGGCGGCTGGCCGGCGACGATTTGCCGCGGGCTTGCGGAGATTACCGCTGGACCTGCCAGCGGCTTCTGGAAGAGGAACTTCACTTCCGCCGCAACGGCACCTACCGGCTGACGACCTTCGCCGAGGCCGAGTACGCGGTTTACGCCGATGCCGACTTCATGGGACGCTACGTCAACGGACTGCTGCTGTCGCATCTGTTCTGGGCCAACCACAGGAGGGTCCTGAGGTTTTACGACGAACGATTCCTACCGGGCAAGGGCGACGGCTTCCGTCACCTTGAAGTCGGCCCCGGTCACGGTTTGCTGCTTTATCTGGCAGCGCGTCGACAGGCTTGCTCCCGTGCGGCGGGTTGGGATGTCAGCGCCACCAGCGCCCGCCATGCCCGCGCCTGCCTGGACCGCCTGGGAGTTTCCGCGGACGTCGCCGTCGAGCGGCGCGACCTGTTCTCCGTCCATGCCGATGGCGGAACCTTCGACAGCATCGTCGCCAGCGAGGTCCTGGAGCATCTCGAGCGCCCTGCCGAGGCCTTGGCGGCCTTGCGGGCACTGCTGGCACCGGGCGGGCGGCTGTTCGTCAACATGCCGGTGAACAGCCCCGCACCCGATCATATCCACCTTCTGCGCCGGCCCGAGGAAGTCTTCGACCTGGTCGGCATGAACGGGTTCCGGGTCCTGGAAACGGCAGTGTTCCCGGCCACCGGCTACGACGAGGCAAGGGCCCGGCGTCAGGAAGTCACCATGTCCTGCGTCGTCATAGCCACCCCCGGCCCTTGAGGAAGATCTCCAGGACCTCTCCCAGGTCCCCGAGCGAATTGGGGAACAGCAGGATCGTCGCGCAGACGAAATGGAAACAGAGCACCGTCGCCAAGGCGCGAGTCGCCGGATGGGCCTCGAAGGCTTTCCGACCCGCCCGTCCCAGGCGGGCCTTGAGAAGGCGGCCATAGAGCTCGGTGCCGATGATCGCCATCCCGTGCAACAACCCGAAGACCACGAAGTTGATGGTCGTTCCGTGCCAGACGCCGACCACCACGAAAGTGGCGATGACGGCGGCGGCCAGAGCCGGGCCGTCCTTGCCCGGCGGACTGGCGGCGACCAGGCGCTTCGACAAGGGATTGAAAATGTAGGCCTTGATCCAGGCGCCGAAGGACATGTGCCAGCGGCCCCAGAAATCCTTGATATTGCGCGCCAGATAGGGGCGATCGAAGTTCTCCGGCAGGGTGGCGGCGCCGCACAGCCGGCCGATGGAGATCATCAAGTCGGTGTAGCCCGAAAAGCTCAGATAGAGATAGACCGGATAGGCATAGAACACCGTCGCCGCATCCAGCCAAGTAGCCTCCGGGGCCTTCAGCAACGCGATGTCGGAAGCCTTCAAGAACACGGGAGCCAGCAGAAAGGCCTTGATCAGGCCGTTGACCGCCCGATGGGCCGCTGCCAAAGCCTCGGCGGCGGCCGGACGGCCGACGGCGGCCATGCCGACGACGAAGGCGTCGTAGCGCTGGATGGGCCCGGAAAGCAGGGTCCAGAACGCCAGAACGTAGGACAGGTAGGAAGCGAGCCCGAACGGCAGGTGCCCCAGGTAGGGCGCCTCGATGACCAGATGCAGGACCCGGAACAGCATGTAGGAAAGGCCGACGACGGCCACCGGATGGTCCATGAACGGCAGGCCGCCCAGGATCTCGTAGCGGCGCAAGACCACGAAGGCGGCGACCTGGACCGCGATCACAACACTTGCCATGGGCAGGCCGGCCCGGTCCTTCCGCCCCCACAGGTGGCGCGCTGCCAGATAAGGCGGAACCAGGAATCCAGCCAGGGAGATCACGTCCCAGGGCTTCAGCCAAGTGGCGAGAATCGCCAGGCTGGCGGCCAGAAAAACGGAGGAAAACAGGTGCCGCCAGCGGGACCAGGCCAGCAACACCATGCCCAGCGCCATGAAAGCGAAAGGGGCACTATCCGCGCCGATGGGATCAAGGCAGGGAATCATGGCTGCGGCACCACCTTCATCTCGTCGCGCAACCAGTTCGCCACGGCCTGGGCCACCACTGCGTGGGCCTGGGGATTCAGATGGCCATCGTCGGGAAAGGTCAGGGGCTCGACGCGCGAAGCCCTGAGGGCAGGCAGCAGGTCGAGCACCGGCACGTTGCGCTCGCGCAAAGCGGCCACCAGGGCATGGAGCGGGCGCTGGGGATCGAGATCCTGGCCAGATAGCCCCGCCTTTTCCAGGAAATACGGAAAATGTTCGGGGTAAAGCTGGTGATAACCTGGGAAGATAACGATGCCGAAGGGAACCTTCAGGTTGCCGTCGACCCAGTCGCGCAATGCAGCGGCGAAATCCGCCGTCGACACCGCCCAGGCCGCCGCGGGGTTATTGTGGGAATAAGGCCGCAGCAGGTCGATGTCGTGGTTGAAGACGGTCTTCAGATCGGCTCGCAACCCCGCTCGCAGCGTCCAGTCCCGCAATCCCGACACGCTCATGATCCCGGCCTTGAACCAACCGTAGGCTGCGGAATTCCTTATCAGAAGGGCCCGGACCCACTTGATACCGCGAGGTACCTCGTGCCACATGACCTGGAAGCCGCCGATCAATTTGTCCGAGGCCGTCACGGACGATGGCTTCGTCCTGCTGGGCAGGGGGGCATCCAGAAGGGGCCGGTGGGGCTCGAAATCGGTCATCCCGTTGTACATGGAAAGGCCGATTAGAACCGCCCGGGGGCGGTATCCCTCCGCCGCTAGCCAGCGCACGACAACAGCCTGGTGGGAGGTGTTGTGGCCTTCCGATGCCAGGTTGGCGGAGAGATAGCCGTGCTTCCGAAGGCGATGGACGTAGACATCCTCGTCCGCCACGTAGCCCCCGAAGGTATTAGAATCGCCCCCTATCCAAAGACCCGCCAATTCGGCCGTGCGGTCCTTTTCCTTGCCGCGCATGCCTAAGAGGTTGGTGTAGTTGACGACATCCCAATTGAAGGGGTTGTAGCGCCTTATCGCCAGGTTCGGTTTGTTGTAGTGACGGAAGAGGGGATGGTTGACATACATGTCCTGCTGCAACGCCTTGTAATCCGGAAAGATCACCTGACGGAACAGCAACTCGACGCCCAGCAGGACGAACGCGATCGCCATCAGGCCCTTTAATAAGGAAAGGGTCCGCATCAGAATCTCTGGTAGGCGACCACGATCACCTCGACGGATTGCAGGGACAGGGCCAGGAAGACCAGGACCTTAACGACCAGCCAAGCCAGGGAGGCGACGTCCTTCATCCGCGGGCCGTCCGCATGGGCGGGGCAAAGGGGGCATAATCGGCCACGGCCAAGCGCCAGACGGTCGCCCCCCGCTCCCCGGCGCCTGCCGCCGCGAAGCCCAGCTTGGCGTAATGGTCCCTGACCAGGTCATTGCGCCCGCTGGGGATGTAGCGTCCCACCAGCGCCGCCACGCCCCGTTCCGCCGCCGCCCGCACGATTTCGTCCAGGACCGCGTTCTCCACTTGGCGCCCCAGCACCCGGCAACTCATCAGCCAAGTGTCGATTTCCCAGTCGGCCCCGGCGGGGCGGCAGACGACCACCCCGATCATGCCGTTGTCGCCGAAGATGTCGGCCAGGCGCACTTGCAGGGTGAAGCAGGACGGATCGGCTTCCAGGCGTGCCACCTCGGCTTCGGTATAGCGCCTGGTGGTCAGGTTGAACTGGTTGGACTTGTTGATGAGTTGGGCGATGCGCGCCCGTCCCAGGGCGTCGAAGGGTGCGAAGTGGATGGTCATGTCCAGCGAACGCAGGTAGCCGGTCAGATCGGTGCTGCTCGCTTCCAATTGTGCCCGCCGGGCGTTGTCCCGATACTGGGCGGTGCGCTTGCGGTCGTCGTCGGAAAGGGCCACTGCCTCGAAATATCCGGCGGCCATCAAGGTGCGGGCATAGAGCGCCGGGTCGGGCGGCAGTTCGGGCACAGCCACTTCCAGCAGTTCCCGGCGCACGACGGCCCGTTCGGCAGGGTTGTCGTCAACAAAGACCAGGGCGTCGAGGCCGATGTTCAAGGCCGCCGCGATGGCCTTCAGGTTGGTGGGCTTGTCGGTCCAGTTGGCCTGGAAGACCGCGATGTGGTCGGCTTTCAGGAGCATGTCGGGATGCTCCAGGAAGGGCCGGCGGGCCACTTCATCATCGTTCTTCGAGCAGACGGCTAGCACAACGCCGCGCGCGTGCAGATCCAGGGCGACATCCTGCAGGGCCAGGTGAGCCTCGCCGACGGCGCTGCCCTGGCCGATCTCGATGCCTTCCAGGCCATCGTCGCCGATCACTCCGCCCCAGAGCGTATTGTCCAGGTCGAGCACCAGGCACTTGCGGGCAAGGCCGCGCACGGCCGCCAACAGGCGCCCCACGTGGTCGGCGTAAAGCGGCACGAAGCGCGGCGCGAAGGGCAGCTTGGCCATGTGCCACTGCAAAGGGTCGTGCCAGGCCTCGGTGCCGACGGCGCGGGCGATGGCGGCGACGTCCAACAGCAGGTCCCCGCTGTCGGCGACCGCCTGATTGAAAGCTTCGGCCAAGCGCGCCAAGCTGCCACCCAACCGGTGGTCGTAGCTGCCGAACAGGCTTTCCGGCGGCGGCGGCAGGGTCTGGACGATCAGGGGAGCGCCGCTGCCGGCCTGCAAGCCGCCGCGGATGGTAGCGACCTTGGCCAGGGCGGCGGCGAGGGCCTCCTCGGCTCCTGCCAGTTGCGGCCGCAGGCCGTAGGCACGATGGTCGAAAGCCAGTAGCACGGCGTCGGGCCGGGCCGCGTGTAAGGGCGACGACGAATCCAGGGCCCATTGCATGGCTTGGTCGAAAGGTGCGGCGACTACTTGCAGCGCCACCCCGTGGCGCAGGGCCGAAGCCACCAGGGCGGGGACAACCAGGTCCATGGTTCCGTTGGACAACAGCCCCAGGCGGAAGGGCCGCAAGGGCGCCAGGGCGTCGATATCCGTTCCAGCGGCCTTGGCCAGGCGGGTGAGCTGGTTGAGGTCGAGGGCCGCGGTGGCCAGGCGGCGCAAGGTCGTGCCCTTGTCGGCGGATGTCTTCTGGGTGGCACGGCAAAGCTCGCGGTAATCCGCAGGCGGGCGAGGCAGCCAAGGCAGGTCGGCGCTGGACCAAGTCATGGGATATCCGCCATGAAGGGCGCGCAAATATCTTCCGCCACCGTCTCGGGGGCTGCGAAAGACTTTTTAGCACGTAGCAGGTCCAGGAAGCGGGGATCGAAGGCGTCCAACATGGCGGTTTCGGTGAAGCCGGGCCTCACCAAGTGGGTCTCCAGCCAGGGATATTCGGCTGCTGCTGCCGCCATGACGCCCTGCAGCCCGTATTTGGCGATCACGTAGGCCCCCAGGTTCGGCATGGCCGCCATCTTGCCGTCGCCCATGGCAGCGGTCAGGACGGCTACGGCGATCCCCTTCTTGCGGGGACGGAAGCAGCGTTTTACGATGCCGGCCAGCAGGCGCTGCGCACCCACTACGTTGATCCGCCACTGGTGCTCCATGTCGTCGGCCGCGATCTGGCCGAAGGGAGCCAGGACCGGCGGGGGCGAGGCGGCCAGCACCAAGCCCAGCAAAGGTTCCTTGGCGGCTTCCTCGACGGCGGCATCGATAGCGGCGGGGTCCGACATGTCGAGGGGTATCGCCCAGCCCAGCGCTTCCGCCGCCGCCCGGTTCCGTCCGTAGCCCACAAGGGGCTTGAGGCCTGCGGCGGCTAGGCGGCGGGCCACCGCACTGCCAATGCCACCGCTGCCGCCGGCGATCAGGACCGCCTCAACCATGGAGGCCCATCACCGATTCGGCGCTGCCGCTGGCGACCAGGCGGTCACCGGCTTTCACGGCCAGCCTTATCTTTACCAGGCGACCTGCCTCCGAGACGTGGGCGACGGCGGCTTCTAGCAAGGCATCCTCGTCCAGGTAGAGGGGAGCGCGGAAATCCATGCGCACCGAAACCCAGACACCGTCGCGGCCGGGCAGGCGCATGCCTAGCAGGCGCGAGACCTGGGCCAGGATCAGGCCGCCGTAGACTACCCGTCCGGCGAAGCCCCGCCCACGGGCGAAGTCCTCGTCCAGATGCAGGGGATTGCGGTCGCCGGACAGGACGGCGAAGGCCTCCATCTCGGCGGCGCCGACGCGGAAGGCGAGACGCTCGGTCCGGCCTTCGGCAAGATCGGACCCGTCCAGGACGGCCGCCGCTTCGATCACAGCTTGCCTCGGATCAGGTCGACCATCTGGCCGACATTCTTCAGGCTCGAAAGTTCGCCGATGGTGAAGCGAATATTCAGGGCCTGCTCGATGGCGACCACCAGGCGGATGTGGCTGAGGCTGTCCCATTCCTCGACGTCGGCGGCGCTGAGCGCGGCGTGGGGAACCAGGTCGTCGCGGTCGAAGACGTCCTGGAAGATGGGTGTCAGACGTTCGTAGATTTCGGCGGATTCCAAGGATGGTCTCCCTTGCGCGTCACTTCGAGGATGGAACCAAGGGCCGGCTCTTGACCCAATGAATACCATAACGGAGAAGCAGACGAATCAACATGAAGCCGACGATGAAACCGACGAAGAACCAGAACCCGCCGAACCGGGACGCCAGAACGCCGCTGAACAGCGCCAAAAGCATCGATATGAAATCGAGCACGGGGTCGATAGGTTCGATGGACTGCACATGATGGAACTCATTGTGCCACGGCTTCCTTTCGTATTCCCTCCGAGGCGCGATTTGCGGCGCGGCGGGCTTCCACGTGTCCTTCAGGATCTTGGCGTCGCAGACATCGACGCAGGTGAAGCATTTCACGCATTCCCGATTCCGGACCTTGCCATTGTAGTGGTGGATTTCCCTGCTGACATCGATTCCTTGGGGACAATTCGTGGCGCACTTTCGGCATCCGGTACAGTCTCCGGTCCGCGTGATCTTGCGCTGGAACGGATTCAAATTCATGAACAACGCCAGAAGAAAGGCATAGGGGCAGAGGATTCGACAAAACGCCGCCTGTCCGTAGAAATAGGTGAAGACGAAGGTGGCCGTTGCGATGATCACCAGGGACAGTGCGATCAGGAAAGCGATTTCGCCCAGGGTATAGGTCAGCGCCATGTTGATGGGGGCATGTGAAGCAAACAATTGCCCACGGTCGCCCGGCATGTCGGTCCACGGCGGAGGTGACCCCAGGTCCACGGCAATCGAAAACGGGTTGTTGGTTAGATAGACCAGGACCGGCATCAGCAGGATCGTGAAAGCACCGCCGCGGATGAGCCAGGCGTAACGGGTGTTGATCAGGATGTTCCGCCGCCGCAGCTTCATGTAGCCCTGCATTTGAAGCTTGCGCATGGTCCAGTCTGCAAACTCGATGATACCCCGCAGGTGGCATCCCCATCCGCAGAACGCCCGTCCGAAAAAAAACACGGACACCAGGATCAGGAACACCATAACGGCCGCGATATTGATATTGCCCCGAACCAACGCGGGAACGCCGGTCATGGCCGTCTTGCCCCAGGGCTGGATGTCGAAGCCGTACCAAAGTATGATATGGGCCACGATATAGACATTTAGGCTGAATAATAAAGCCAAACGTACGGTCCGGCGCAGGTTCGTCGGGAGCGGCGCCGCATCTTCCATGGGCTTAACATTCTTTTCGACATCGCTGTTTTCCATGATCACTGTATCCCGCTGATCGTTTGAAGGTACAGCTTGCCGGATCGATTCCAGGGGGCATCGGCTGCCGATGCGAGAAAACCAGCCAACGAGGCCTTGATAAGGGCGGATGGTATTTGTGAATCCGGCATGCTTGAGAAAGCATACAAGATAGATCCGAATAATTCCAATGTGGCGCTATCCGTTCTTATCCCTATGTCGCTCCAATCCGAATTCGCCAAGTGGTGATCCAGGATCACGCATTTCGGTGGCCGGTCTCCGGCTCTCGCCAAGGCCTCCTGCGAGGAGATATCGTTAAAGCGGCGCAAGACATTGTTTCCATGAGCAATTAGGGAAACCATGCCGGACTCCCGATCCACCAGGACGCCACAATCTCCGTCGCTCCGCCAGCGCCAAAACAGGTAGGGTCCGGGTTCGGAAAGCAGTCCAGCTCCAAATGCAGCGGCCCTGGAACTCGGAGTATAGAGGATCTCTGGATGGTGATGAAGAGCTTGGCCCAGTTTACTGAAAAACCGGAGCCCATGGCCGAAGTAGTGGGGCATTGCCTTGGCGAAGCCAACCATGCCCCCAGGGGTCGGGGGCAGGAGGGATGATTCGATGAAGGCCATAAAGGCATGAAGAGGTTTGCCGGTGATCACCACGGTCCTGATATCCCGCCCCGCGACGTCGTGGTCGGCGAGGAGCTGGACTAACTCATTCAAGGGAAACTCATGCCGTCCGTCCCCCGGGAAATCGTCGTTGCCCCGCACCAGGATCATATCTTTGCCCGGTTCCCGGACCAGCAGGGCCCGAAAAGGCCGGTCGTATGCATTCAGGGCCAGGATCATGATCCGTACATCCGAGACAGCTCGTCCCGCGTCGGCGGCGTTTCGGGCTCGATTGAGAACGTCGTAACCGAGGCGGGCGGTCGCGACAACGAATAGATCAACAGGCACAAGGGTGCCGTTATCAGATATACAAGCGAGAAGTTGATCAAGGACATAACGTGCCCAAAGCCCAGCAAGCCCTTGCTGATTATTCTCCAAAGGAATTCAATGGCCACGAGGCAAGCGAGGGCGACCTTGGCGGCGAAGGCGCCCAGGGTCGGGGTCGGGGTTCGAAAAAACGGAGAGAGCATGGCCCTCAGCCTCCTTTCCTGCCGGCCAGCACGAAATAGCCGTCCGTACCTTCCATCAGCCAGCGCATCTGCCCTCCCAGGGTCGGAAACGGCTTCGCCATCGCTTCCTTGACCTCAAGGGCCTCCGGATAGATGCCTCCCAGGGCTTGGCAGGACGGAAAACAGTCGGTCACGGAAAGACCTGCTTCCGCCATCATGCTCCATGCCCTTCGAGGAGAGTGGAAGTTCAGAAATTCCTCGGTCAGCTGGTTGATCTGCCATCGCACCAGATTCTCGTCCTTCACGTGGGCCATCATGGCCTTCCGGACGATGGCCTCCTGGTCGGCAAAGCACCTTGCCGAAGCCTGTAGCAGCCAACGCTTCAGGCGCAGATAGGCACGGCCGACCGGATCGAAAAAGCCGAATATCGCGATGCCGCCCGGCTTCAGGGTGTCGACCAGGTTCCGCAGCCCTTCCTGTTCACGGGGAATCGATGGGAACAATCCCATCGCCAAAACGACGTCGAAGTTCCCCCGGTATTCGTTCGACAGGGCAAAGACATCGGCTTCCCGGAAATCGACCCGCCCCAATCCAGGCACCTTGGTGGCGAGGTTGCGCGCCCAGGCAATGGTTGCCTGGCTGTAGTCGATTCCGATGACCTCGGCGTCGGTGCCCATGGATAGATAGGCCGTGAATTCCCCTGTGCCGCATCCGGCATCCAAAAGACGACACCCCGGAAAGAGTAGTCCCCGGATGCACCGATAGAGGTGGTTCTTCTCAAGAATGTTGATGAACTGCGCGCGTGTCACATCCTCAGGAAGGTGCAATCCGGGAAAGGGATGTTTGTCGAAGAACTCCCTTTGGCTGAGATGGACGTCACTATCTTGATGCGGGAACGGGGACATTTCCATCAAACCCGGCGATTAGAAAATCGTGTAGATCAACGGCGCCAGTGCGGATCCCTCAAGAACCAAGAACAGCGATCCAATCATGATCAGGACGAAAATGAGCGGAGCGAGCCAAAACTTCTTCCTGGCTTTGATGAAGCCCATAATCTCACGAACCAGTTGCGCGTGTTCGGACGGTTTCTTGGTCATCTCGTCGTTTCCTAATGGGCCTTAGCGGGCAGGAGAGGAAGCAGTTGCCTAACCATCTCGTCAGCCCAAACTTTCTGGCCATTGCGGGTGGATGGGTGTCCTTCATCGGCCCAGATCGTCCGATCCGTACCGTTTCGCATATCGTTCAGGTAAATAAACGGAATGTCGTGCTTTTTCAGGAAGTGAATGATCGTAGCCAGTTCGCTCTCATAGAACTCCGGAAAAATGAGAACAATCATCGGGCGTTCCGGGACGCGACGAACGAGTTGGTTTACCGCGAGGACTTGATCGAGGACCTCGGGAAAAGTTTCCAGGCGTTCGACGGCTTCCTGGTTGGCGCGTGCAACCTGATCCGGCGACATATCCAGCAGCCGGCCGACATCGAATGATGGTCTGTCCTGGGCCTTGAGCTCGGCATAACGAGCCTCCCAGACCAAACCCTTCGCGCTGGAGTAGCCGGGAAGTCCCACGAATTCCCGCAAGCCCAACCGCGCCCCTAACGCTTTCGGTACCGCCACGGCGAGCCAGCGAATAAGCCGGAAAGAATAGAGATCTTCGATTGGCGCCAGGATCGGGAAATTCAAACGCTGATATCCCTCCGTCATCCAGTCCTTGATGAAGGGATTGAAGCTGGCAAGACAAAGCTCCAGAATAACGGCATCGTGCTGGACGTTTTGCTGAACGATGCGGTTTCCATAGCGAATACGGAACCACTCGATATAGCCACCGCCCGGCGGGGCCGATGCGTCGGCGAACTGGACATTTCTTCCAAGGACTTCGGTGAGCTGCTGTTCCGCCACACGGGAGTAGATATGATCGGCATCCTCCGGTGCAACGCAACAGCCCTGGGTGTACGAGCTGCCGAGCGTTAGCACGCGAAGCGCATCCCGGCTGTAATCGAACTCCGGGCCGTATCCCCCATAGTCGTTCACATAATTGGTGGTGCCGTTATCAATAAAGGCAACTCCCTTCTTGTAGGCGTTGTTCAGAACAATTCCCTCGAACTCCATATCGAATGTCTCTGGTTTGCTCAAAACGGCCCGGTGCATCCGACCAGGTAATAGGTCGTAAGCAACGAAGATCCGCATCACGATCTCGAGAAGCGTGATACTTAAGAGAACAATGATACCCAGATGTCTAATCTTCGTCGCGATACCCACTTTATGCGCCCCATTCCTGTACGGCTACGGGAATTCCGGAATATTACCACCAAGTCCGCCACAAATGCATAGATCTCACTCTTCCGAAAATAGCGAGCGTTCCATTTACCCCGATTTCTGGCCCCTAGCCAGACATTTCTAGATCCCATTTAGCCTTCCACTCCGGGTCGGCGCAGTAGATGCGATAGACCAGCTGCATGGTCCGCAAGGCGTCGTCGGACGTCCCGGAAGCGATGCTGCCGCCCCGCAGGATCGCGTCGGCGAATTCGGCGATCTCGTCGGCCCAGGAGGGATCGTGGTTGTAGCGGGTGGTCACCTCGCGGGGATCGCCCTGGTCGTCGTCGTCGGGGTCGATGACGGTCAGGGTCTCGGCTCCGTAGCTCTTCGATCCCGACAGGATGCCGGAAAGGATCAGGCCGCCCTTCTGCAGGGTGATCTCCAGGCTGAAGCGGTGGCGCCACTGGGTGGCGGTGGAATGCAGCATGGCCACCGCCCCGTCCGCCGTTCGCATCAGGGCGTAGGCGTTGTCTTCCACGTCGTGGCCCCAGAAGTCGTTGGCGACGAAGCTGTGGACTTCAACGAATTCCCCGGCGAACAGGCGCATCAGATCGACCATATGGATGCCCTGGTCCAGCAGGATGCCGCCGCCGGCCACGGCACGTTGCACCCGCCAGTCGGAATGGGCGCCGAAGCTGATGAACTTGGACTTGCCGTAGACGCCCCGCATGTTCACCACCCGGCCCATGCGGCCCGAACGGACGATCTCCAGCGCGTCCTTCACCGAATCGTGGTAGCGGTGGTTGAAGCCGTATTTCAGTTTCAGATGCGGATGGCGGGCCTCGGCGGCGATGACTTCTTCGATGTCGGTCACGTTGCGGCCGGGTGGCTTCTCGCAGAAGACATGCAGCCCCTTTTCCAGCCCGGCGACGGTGGCTTCGGGGGCCACGTCGTTGGTCAGACAGACGAACAAGGCGTCCAACGCCTCGCCGGCCAGCAGGTCCCGGTAGTTGGTGTAATAGGGAACGCCGTCCGCCAGTTCGCCCTTTCCCTCGAAGTTGCGGTCGCAGACGGCGACGGTCGCCATGTCGTCGCGCAAGTCGATGAACTTGCGCCGACGCTTGCCGACCACGCCGTAGCCGGCGATGCCGATCCTCAACTTGGTCGTCATCCCCCCTCCTTGGGCTTGTGCGCGGAAATATACCATACCCAGCCGATCCGGGGACCTAGCCAGGCTTCCAGCGGCGACCAGACCGGCCAAGGCTCCCCATAGACCAGGATGCCGCCCGGATGGGTGCCGTAGCGCTTGATCTGCCAGGCGCGGTAGAGTCGGCCCAGCTTGGGGATCAGATAGAAATAGAACTCGTGCTTGCGGGCGGTCAGGCCAACGAACCGGGCAAACAGGGATTCGATGCCGCTCCGGGTATAGCAACGAGTGTAGGGATTGGCGACCATCTGACGATCCTTGCCGCCCCATTCGGTGGCATGGCCCAGCCAGTTGCGGTGGCGGAAGGCCTGGCCCTTCAGCAGCCCGACGCAGAAGAACATGTTGAACCAGTAGTGCCAGGAGCTCTTGCAATAAAGCATGATGACCGCCTGGCCGCCCGGCTTCAGCACCCTCCGCACCTCGTCCACCGCCCGTCCGGTGTCGGCCGTGTGGTGCAGGACGCCGTTGGAGTAGACGATGTCGAAGGTTCCATCGGCGAAGGGAAGCGATTCCGCATCGCCTTGCAGGGCCGCGCAGCCTTCGGCCACATCGTCCAGCAAGCGGAACTTGCGATCCACCGAGCGAGCGCGGTCGAAAGTCAAATCCAGGCTGGCCATCAGGGCGCCATGCTTGGCGAACAGGGCCGAATGGCCGCCGGCGCCGGGGCCGATTTCCAACACCCGCTTCCCCTTCAGGCCGGCCAGGGGCATTTCCTCCACCGCCATGTGGCGGCGGAAGCGGAACAGGTCTTCCAACGCGTCCAGGCCCTTGAGCAGGGCCTCGCGGGTCAGGCCCGCCTCCATGCCGTCGTAGAGGGAATGATAGAGCGATTTCCAGAAGGCCTGGATATCGCCCTTGCCGCCGAAATCCTGGGCCACGGTCACGCGTCCGGCGTCCGGTAGAGGTTGGAAACGGCATCGTTCGGCCGGCCCAGGCGCACCGATTGTTCCTCGCCGTCCACGGCGACCCAGCCGCCCGCCTCGTCGGAGCGGTAGAAAGCATGCAGCAGGCGCAGGGACTTCAGCGCGTCCTCGCGGGCCACCGGATAGGGCGTGCCGTCGCGCAAGGTGGCGGCGATGTCCTGGTACATCTTGGCGTGACCGTTGCCGTAGACGCAGGTCGAGAAATCCTCCGACCATTCCGGGCAGGCGGCCGGATCGGGGGTGAAGACCTGCAACTCGTTCACCGCGATGCCGCCGATCTGCGCCAAGCCCTTGGACCCGACGATGGAGAGTGAGGCCTCGTAGTCGTTGGGGCGTGCCGAGGTGGTAACCTCCAGGTTGCCCACGGCGCCGGTGCCGTAGGCCAGGATGGCGACCACCGTGTCCTCGACCTCGATCTCGGCGCCCAGGGTGCGCATGGTGGCGTTCACCTTTTCCACTTCGCCGCCCAGGTGGCGCAGCAGGTCCACGTGGTGGATGCCCTGGTTGGTCAGCGCGCCGCCGTCGTGGCTGAAGGTGCCGCGCCAAGGGGCAAGGTCGTAGTAGCGCTGCGGCCGGCACCAGCGGGTGCGCACCGCCACGATGCGGATGTCGCCCAGTTCGCCGGCGGCGATGGCCCGGCGGACCCGCACCACCGCCTTGTTGTAGCGGTTCTGGAAGACCGGGAATAACCGAAGCCCCAGCCGGTCGGCGGTGGCATAGGCTTCGATCAGTTGCTCCGGCCGCATGAAGGTAGGCTTTTCCATGATGACGTGCTTGCCCCAGCGGGTCAGCATTTCCATGGCGTGTTCATGGTGCATGCCGGACGGGGTGACCACGGCCACCACCTGGATTTCCGGATGCTCGCGCAGCATCTGCCGATAGTCCGTGTAGGACGGGATGCCGAATTCCTTCGCATAGGCCGCGCCCTTTTCCGGCACCAGGTCGCAGACGGCGGCCATGCGCATGCCGTCGGCCTCGCGGATGGAGCGGCAATGATGGCCCGAAATGCGGCCGCAGCCGATGACGGCGACGTTGATGGCGTTGGTCAGGCTCACGTCACGACCTCTGCAATGCGCCGGATGACCGGCTGGAACAGTTCCGGAGTGGTTGCCGAGAAGCGGCTGTAGCCCTTCAGGCAGGGTTCGGCGAAATCGGCCCGGTAGTACACCAGATCGCCTAGCGCCGCATGCACCTTTTCCGCATGGGGGCCGAAGGCCACGTGCAGGAAGTTGCCGCGCCCGTCCAGGGTCTTCAGTCCGAGTCCCCGCATGGCCGTCAGGAATTCCGCCTTGCCGGCCTCCAGCCGGCGGACGGAGGCCTCGATGGCGTCCCAGCGGTCGATCATGCGCTCGAAGACCGCCAGCCCGAAGGTGTTGACCTCGTACATGGCCTTGACCTTGTGCAGGATGGCAGCCAGTTCCGGTGCCGCCGCGCCGTAGCCGACACGGAACCCCGCCAGGCCCCAGGCCTTGCCGGTGGAGCGGGTAACCAGCAGATGCGGATAGTCGTTCACCCAGGGCAGGCAGGTATCGGGGTGGAAGGGCCAATAGGCCTCGTCCACCAGCATCACGGCCCCCGCCTCGCCCGCCGCTTCGACGATGGCCCGCATCGTATCCGGGGGATACCAGGTGCCGGTGGGGCTGTCCGGGTTGGGCAGGAAGACCGCGCGCGGCCTTTCGGCGCGGATGGCGGCGATCAGGCGTTCGGCCGGCAGGACCGGACCCTTGTCGGAAGGCTCGTAGGCCAGGGTGACCTCGCGGGCGCCGTAGATCTTCGCATAGACGAAGTACATGGCGAAGGTGGGCGCCGTGTGCAAGACGGTGTCCCCCGGCGCGACGAAGGCCTCGAAAACGGCGCGGATAAGACCGTCGGAGCCGGCGGCGAACAAAAGGTTCTCCGGCTTCAGCCCCAGGAAGGCGGCCAGCTTGCGATAGACGGGCGGGGTTTCTGGGTAGGTGAACTGGAACGACGGATCGACGCCGGCCACCACCTCGCGCACCACCCGGGCCAGGTCGGGATCGGAATTCTCGTTCTTGTCCAGCCACAGGCGGGCGGGGTCGCGCCGGTCGCCCCTGGTCCAGTCGGGACGCCGGAGGGCAGGGTCGGCGACGGCGGGACGGGGCGGAGGAAATATCGGTGCCATGGTCAGCGTCCCTTGCGCAGGGGAGCCATTGCCGGAGCATCGCCCGGCAACGCGCCCATGTCTTCTTCCACCATCTTGCGGAGGGAACGGGCGGGCGGGGTTGCCGGCCGTCGCCGAAAGGCAAAATGGAAGGCCAGGTATTCCTGCAAGAGGCCCAGACTGTAGGACCAGCCGAACTTGCGAATGTTCTTCAGAAACACCAGTCCCAGCAGGAACCGCCGCAGCCGGTAGGCCAGCACGGGATGACAGACCAGCGCCAAACCCCAGCGGCCCGAGCGCACGAGCCGCCACAGCGATGGCGGACGCGGGGCCGGCAGATCGTCGCCTTCCTTGGCCACGGGCGCCGAGGAACGGGCCTGTTCGATCAGGCGTTTGGGATTGGCATAGTAGCCGCTGTCGGAGCCGGCGGTTCCCTCCAGATCGAGATCGGCCAGAACGACGCGTAGGTACTGGTCGATCCCGAACGTTCGGACGAAATGTTGGTTGACCTCGACGGTAATGAGCGGCCGCCAAGTCTGGGTTTCGAGAGTCGGATAATCCGTGAAGTTTAGGGTGGCGAATTCGTCGTGGGCGTCGCGATCCGAAATGGCAAGCAGGTATCCTTCCTCGCCGTCCAAATCCTGGCCGATCAGACCCTTGCGCCGGCCATACTCATAGAGCGGCGTGCCGGGCAGTGCCTGAGCGTAGTTGATGCTCAGGTTGTTGGGGTTGATGCGCTTGTCGAGGGTCTTGGCGAATTTGCAGAGCTCGATGGTCTCGCGGATGGTTTCGCGATCTTCCCCCGGCATGCCGATGACCAGCGCGATGGGCGCCACGGCGCCGAATTCATAAGACAGACGGATCGCTTCCCGGTTCTGTGCCACGGAGGTCTTCTTTTCCATCACCTGGAGGATGCGCTCCGAGCCTGATTCGGTGCCGTAATTCAGGTTGGCGCAGCCGGCATCGACGATGGTGCGCATCAGGTCGGCGGTGATCCCGGTGACGCGTGTACTGGCTGTCCACATGATGTCGTAGGGCTTGATGCGCTCGCAGAATTCCAGCAGCTTCTTCTTGTCGGCACCGAACATCTCGTCAGCGATGTTGAGGAAGCCCAGGTTGTAGCGGCGGATCATTTCCTCCAGCCGGGCCATGACGATGTCCAGCGGGATGCGCCTGAGCCCCTTGTCCCAGCGGTGGCAGAAGGTGCAGCGCGAGACGCAGCCCTTGGCGGTGTAGAGAAATCCGTAGGTTTTCTCCAGCCTGTGCGCCTCGAACAGCCGGCCGTCGTAATGGAAGGTCTCGCTCAGCAGGGTGACGTTGTCGGCGACCTTGGGGAAGAAGTGCTCGATGCGCGACCCCATTTCCAGGTCCGACCAGTCGATGTCGTATAACTCTTCCGGCCTGAGCGCCGGCTCGTACCCGGTATTGACGAGGTCGCCGTCTCCGTTCAGCAGGACCAAGCCACCCACATCCCGGAAATCGCGGAGATCGCGGGTGGCTCGCGCCCGCGCCAGTAGGTTCGCGAAGACGGCCTCACCCTCGCCGGTGACGCAGAGATCGATACCCGTGCGACGCAGAAGAATTTCGGCGCTGGCCGCCATGTTGCCACCTACCACGATCAGGGTGTCGGGTAGGGCCTCCTTGACCGCCCGGGACAGCTTGCGGGTATAGGCGTAGGCGGTGGACACCACGGCGCTGATGCCCAGAACGTCGGGCTTGCGCCGCAGAATCTCGGCGACGGCGTCCTCGAAGGAGGGCCGCAAGCAGTCGATATCGTACAGCGAAATGTCGTGAAAGCCTTGCTTGCGGGCGAAGTTCATCACCGATAGAGACCCAAACGGAGGGAAGCTCGTAGGACTGGGACGGATCGGCGTGGTGACGAGGAGGATCTTCATCGTTCCGGAACCTTGCCTATTCCGAGGAATTCATGGCCGACGACAAGTCGGCTAGGTCGATCTGCCGTTGGAAATCGGGGTTTCGCTGCGCCAAGTCGCCGAACCGCCCGACATCGGTTACCCGGCCGGCACACATAAGGATCAAATGGTCGCAATGGCGCACGGTATTCAGACGATGGGCGATGATAACGATCGTCTTTTCCCCATGCAAAGTGGAAAGCATGCGGGTGATGGCGTGCTCCGTTTCGTTGTCCAGGGCGCTGGTGGCCTCGTCCATTACCAGGACTTCAGGATCGCGGTAGAGCGCGCGGGCGATGCCGATGCGCTGGCGCTGGCCGCCGGAAAGGCGTTGGCCGTGGTCTCCCAGGACGGTATCCAGTCCCTCCGGCAGTTGGCGTACCGCTTCGTCCACCTGGGCCAGGGCGAGCGCCCGCCAGACCTGTGCGTCGTCGATTTCGCCATTGGGAACGCCCAGGGCGACATTGCGGCGCAGGCTGTCGTTGAGCAGATGGATGCGCTGCGGGACGTAGCCGATTTCCTTCTGCCAGTTCCCGAGCACGTGCCGCAGATCCCGGCCGTCCACCTCGACGGTCCCGGTTGCCGGAGGGCACAGCCCCAACAAAATGTCGACCAAGGTGCTCTTGCCCGATCCCGAGGGTCCGACCAGTCCGATCTCCTGCCCACGGCGGATGTCGATGTTGATCCCTTCCAGGGCGGGACGGTCCGCTCCCGGATAGGTAAAGCCGACATTGCGCAAAACGATCTCTTGCCGGAAGGGCAGCCGTTCCTCTTCCACCGGCGGCAGCAGGGGCGGGGCGGTTTCCAGGTCCTGACAGACGTTTTCGAAGGCCGCTCCGCTTTCCTTGAGCGTTACCGCATTGGAAACGATTCGGTTGATCGAAGGCAGCAGGCGGAAGGCGGCGATGGAAAACATCCCCAACAGCGGCACCACTTCGGCGACTGGCCGGTCGCTGGCGATCAGCAGCGCCGCAAGCAGGAGCAGAACGCCGACTCCGACCGCTTCCATCACCATGCGCGGAGCCTGGTTGGCGGTAATCATCCGCAGTCGGACTTGGCTACGTTCGCTCGCCAGGCGGGCGATGCCGGAGACGAATTGCTCCTGGCAACCCAGAACCAGGATTTCCTTGATCGCGCCCTGGCAGCCCTGCACCTGCTGGACCAGTTCGGCGTTGATCCCCTCCAGCCGCCCACCCCATCGGTGCACCCGCTTCCTGAGGGCCCCATAGAAGGCCAGAGCCGTACTCCCGAGGACCGTGAGCACGGCCAAGGTGCCCAGGGGCTCCAGGACCAGGAGGGTTCCCAGGATCGCGACGGCCATCAGGCTCTCCAGGACGATGGTCAGAATGGGCAGTAGGGTCCCGGTGAAGGTCAGCATCACCGATAAGGAGACGTTCCGCAGGATTTCCGCTTGGTTGCGGGATAAATGGTAAAGATACGGCCGCCCCAGGTAGCCCGCCATCAGCCGCCGGGCGAAATTGGCCTCCAGGTTCAGGACGAACCGGTTCTGGACCCAGACGATGGCGAGCAACACGGCGTTCTTGCCCAGGTAGAAAAGCGCCAAGCCAAGGATGGAGATCAGCAGAAATCGGGTCGGATTCGCCGGTGCCAGGGCGGCGTAAAGGTGGCGAACCACCGGCAGGGTCTCGAGGCGGGACGGATCTCCCAGCACTTGGATGAATGGCAGGAACAGGCCCACGCCCGCCATCTCCAGCAGGGCGGCCAGCGCCATCAGAAGCGCCATCCCAGCCAGACGCCATCGGGTCTGGCTGTCGAAAAGCGCCAGGACTCGGCCGAAGCGGGCGATCACGCGAGGTGACCGTAAAGATGTTGCAGGTTCAGGGGGGCCACGATGCGCCGGATCGCAGCCTGGTCCGCCTCGTTCAGGACCTCGCGCCAGAAAAAGTCCAGGTTGCGGACTTCGATGCGCCGATCGAATTCATAGAAACCGTGCAGCGTCTTATGGGTGGTCATTGAAGGGGTGAAGATATGGGCGGGGTGGATATGCGGCGATCCGTGCCCCAAGTGGGCGAACATCCGTCGCGTGGTTTCGAAAGGGCTCAGATAGAAGTCCTCGTAATGGAAGACCGGCAGCCCAAGCCGTTCCATATCGTCGAGGGCGACCGCGTGGGTAATCGCCCACATCAAGGCGATGCGCTCGACGTCGCTGTCGATCCGCTTGGCCTGTTCGCGCAAGGCCGGAATGGCCGGAATGGAGTCGTAGGCCTGGTTGGCCAGGTTGCGGTCGACAAGAAGTTCGTAGGTTCCAGGCCAGCCGAATTCCCAGAAATTGAGCCGCCGCCGGATGGAGGCGACGACGGCGAAGGGATCGCGGACGATGAAAACGATGCGCCGCGACAGGGTTTGGGCGAGCCAGGGAATCACGAAATTGGCCCGGATTTCCTTGAACCCCGCTATTTCGCACTGGTCCCAAAGCAAATCGACGAACGACGGATCGATATCCTTCAGCGGGACAGGTACATGGTTGCGCATCAGCCAGGGCCGGCGGTGCTCCTTCGCCAGGACCCGGCGCAGGTAAGGCGCCATTCCTTGCCCATCGACGCACGAGGCATAGGAATAATGGCGGGATTCCTCGTTCACGCTGGGATGGAGCGGCTCGAAGAGCACAAGCTTGCCCAGTACCTTGGACACGATATCCGAAATCCAGGTTGTGCCGGAGCGGCCGAAGCCGAGGATGATGATCGGGGCGTCGGTCATCGGGCCTGCTTCGCGCGCATCGCCTGCAACCGTTCCAGAAGACCGGCGGCAATGATTTCGTTGCCGCGCGGCGTGTAATGGACGTTATCCGTGAAGATATGGTCGGGCACCGTTTCGAACAGTCCCGACAAGTCGGCGAATTCCACTTGGCCGTCATTGGCCGACGCCAATTCGGCCCATCGTTCGCGGGCCAAAGGGTAGTAACCGTCGATGTAGGGCGTAGCAAAGCGGCCGGAAGCGAAAAGCTCCTGTTCGGCCGGCGCCAATTCGACTTTGCGCCGGTAAAGCAATACGGGCTGAAGTGCCATCAGGGCGGTGACTCCCTGCGCCCGCGCGGCTCCCGCCGCAGAGATATCGTTGCTGACGAACGTGGATACCGAATTGGCCGTCCAGACGGAAAAACTGCGGATCGCTTCGGCCGGAATGCCCCCATTTTCCCAGCGGGCGGTACCGGCCGCTTCCGTCGTGCCGCCACCTCGCCCCTTGAGCCCGAATAGACGCACATGCTTGGCCAGAGTCACGGTGTAGTGGAAAAGCGGAAAATAGTCGTCCGCCAGGGCCACGAAGTGCGACAGCGTCCCCGTCAGGCTGCGCATGCGCTCCATGGCCTGAATGAGCTGGTAGTCGTAGCTGTGGTAGTTGGCGCGAATCAGCGGGCCGTAAAGATCGCGGCTCAGGTAGCTATGTTCCCAGGCCCGGTAATCGTTGGAGCCATGGAAAAAGATGACCGCGTCGGGCTGATAGAGAAGCCCTTCGAACAGGAAGCGGGCCAGTTCCTGTGCGCTGTAGAAGCCGCCGACGCCCGCATTCACGACCCGGACCCTTCGTTCGCCGTACAGGCGGGCTTGGTTGGCCATGCGCTCCAGATAGCCGGCGATGGTGTGGGCGCCGTCGCCCGCCCCCTGGCCGGCTACCGAGGAGCCGCCAAAAATCATGATCCGCGCTTCGTTCGCCGGCTTGTCCATCGGCAACGGGTCGCATTTCCCGTTGCAGATGAATCCTTCGGGGCCGATCAGGATGGCGTTCTCGTAGACGCTGTTGGGCTTGTTGGAGTAGCCCGTGCGGGAATCGTAACGGAAGGGATTGGCGTCGTCGGAGCGCCGGTGGGGAGCCAAGTGCGTGAGTACCGGTTCCGGTTCGTGGAAGAGGGGATGGAAGCGTTCGATGGCCCGAGCCAGATGTTCGTTGCCGGGCTCGCGCGCCAGCCACCAGACCGCAGCCGCCGAAGTCGTCTCCAGCAGAACCAGCGTGATGGCGGCGACCAGCGACCAGCTGGCCAGTCCCTTCAGCAGCCCCATTGATCTGCCTACCATGTTTAGTCTCCGGATCAGCCGGCCTTGGCCGGCCATAGGCGGTTGAGCCCACGGGCGAAATAGCCCGGCAGTGCGCCGCCGGGCGCCAGTCCGTGCAGCAGCAGTTGAATCGCCCGCGCCCAGCCGGGAACCGGACCGCGGTTGCGCAGCAGTCCATAGTCCGAACAGATCAGGTCGCCCAGAATCCGCTGCCGATCGGCCTTGGCGGGTGTGTTCAATACCTTGTCGGAAGGCCGGGCGATAATGCCGTAGGAGCCGTTCTGGAACCATTCGTCCGTCTTGGCGACGATCTCCCAGCCGGCATGAGCGAAGACGGAATCTACCGCTTCGTAGGGTACCAGGCAGCGCACGAAGTTCTGGAAGAAGGCATCCCCAGTGCCCGTTACGCCGGGCAATTGCATGTAGACCACGCCACCCGGCCGCAGGTGGCCCTTGGCGATATCCAGGAACGCCCGCAGGCTCGGCCGGAAATAATAGGCCACGCCCTCGGCGGCGACGGTATCGAAGCTTTCCGGCGGAAAGGCGTCGGCAGTGTAGAGGCCGATCTCGATCGGTATCCCCAGCCGCTGGCAGCCGATGTTGGCGGCATCCGCCCCCGGATCGATGCCTATGGCGTCGAAGCCCCGGTCCCGTAAGGCGGCGCCCAGGTAGCCGTATTCGCAGCCCACGTCCAGGAAGCGTCCCTTGGCGGCATGGGCAGCCACCCAATCGTAGCGCTGGGGATAAGGTGGCAGCTCGCGCTGCTCGCCCCGGCGGCGAAAGCCGGCTTCCAGTTCCGGGGTGGAAATCGTGCCGGCGGGCGCCACGGGGCAGATGGCGGCGTCCGCTTTCTCGGCGGCGCTTCCTTCCGGTTCCGCTGCCGACACGACGGCGACCGTTTCCAGGCCTTCCGGACGGTAGACGTAGCCGCAGTTGTCGCAATGGAAATAGGCTTCGGCGTTCCTCTGGTCGCCGGGAACATGGGCGACGCGGCGCGCCCATTGCGGTTGGCGGGGCGTGTAGAGCGGCCGAAACAGAAAAGTGGTTGCGGAACTGCAGATCGGGCAGGCTATGGTGGAAGTTTCGATGGACATTACTGCATCTCCCTAACGCTTTCGACCGCAAGGGGCCTGCGATAGAACTTCTGGATGGGGAACTTGGCGACGATCCGGGCATATCCAAGCGGGCCGCGGCCGAAGGTATCCAGATACGAATTCATCGACCACTGCTGTTCCGACGTCATGGCGAAGCGCAGGCGGACGGGGAACGGAAGTCTGTAGGCTTCCAAGGTTCCAGGCGCCGGATCGGCGGCAAATCCGCTGACGTCGAACGTGAATTCGCCCTCGTAGACCGCATCCAGTTCGGTGAAGATTCCCCGGATCTGCATGTAATGAAAACGCACGATGTCGTCGACCGCGGCTTCCACCTCGGGCGTGGCCTTGCCGGCACGCCGGATGCATTCCAGGACGGTTGTTCGGGAGAACGGCGCCAGGGCGTCCAGATACTGGGACATGGCCAGACCCTTGTGGGTGAACTGCACGTTAATTCCCAGCTCTCCTCCGATGAAACGCTCCACCACGCCCGGCTCGCGCACGAAACGGCGCAAGCTTTCGGGATCGTCCCACAATTCCTCGCGGATGGCGCGCTCGAAGGAATCGAACAGACCCTGGAGGTCGGCGGGAATCTCGGCGGCGTAGGCGATCTCCATCCACGAGAAGACGGGAATTTCGAGGATCTGAAGAAGCTTTACCAGTCCGGAAAAGATCGCATCCGAATAAAGGGAGTAAAGGATCAGGTGCATTCGCCGGCAGGCGACGTAGTCATCGAAGCTCATGGTGCTAGTCGTCACCACGACGCGCTCGATCTCGGCGGCGATCACGTCCTCGCCGAAGACCTTGAAGTGTCCGAAGCAACGCGGAAAAACCCGGTGTTTCACATTGAAGGCGAAGGTCTTCCGGGTTTCCGGCTCGTCCATGTTGCTGCCCGGCAGCAGCATCAGCGTGTAGCAGTTGATTTTCGGGAAGCCCGCTTCGATCAATTGCGAAATCGACCGGAAATGGGATTCGCGGGTCTCACCCGGCAGGGCCAAGATCAACTCGGTATAGGCGGCGGCGCCGGTTTCCTGGGATTTCAGCGCCAGTTCGATCATCTGGTCGAAAGAGATGTTGTTCCGCTTGATGTTCTTCAGAACCGTCTCGTCCATGCTCTGGACCGAACCGGCCAAGCGCAAGGCTCCCTCCAGGAGCCGGGCCGCTTCGAGCACCCGCTCCTTCTGGTTCTTGCCGGTGGCAACGCTGATGTACTGGGGCCAGTTCCGCGTCTGGCGCGATTCGGCGATGACCCGGCAGGTTTCCAGGTCCTCCTTGAACATCCCGAAGTTGGAATCGGCGATGAACAGATCCTGACGGGCTCCCTTTTCCCGCAGGGGCACCATCCGCTCGGCTATATAGGCGACTTCGGCCGCCGTCTTGGCTGCCGCGTTGCGGTAGATCTTGTTGTAGTACTGGGTTCCCTCGACGCAGAAGGTGCAGGTGAAGGGGCAACCCCGGTTGGTCTGGATGATGGGCATCAGCCGTCCGTCGAAGAATTCGTCCAGCCGGCCCGTGAGATAAGGCGACGGGATGACGGTCAGGTCCTTGATGCGTTCGGCGGGACCGGGCAGGCGGACGGTGCCGTCGGCAGCGATGGAATGAACGGAAGGCAGGTCCAGCGCCTTCACCGCCGCAACGTCGAAGCCGTGGCGACCGAGCGCCGCGATCAGTGCGGCGAAAGCCGCCTCGCCTTCCTTGACGATGTAGAAGTCGATGGCCGGGTGGGAGGCCAGGAACTCCTTCTGCTCCGTCGGCGAGACCGGATAGTTCGGCCCGCCGAAGACGACCACCGTTCCCGGCGCATGGCGCTTGATGGCCTGAGCGAACCGGTAGCCCAGTTCGAAGTTCCAGATGTAGCTGGAAAAGCCGATCGCTTGCGGTGGCGGCCCTTCATCCAGCAGAGCGGAGAGCTTTTCCGGATACTTGATGATCCGGATCGGTTCCGGCAACTCCACCAGGGTTTCGGTGAAGGTGGCGATACCGCCGATGGCATTGGGCATCGGGTCCGACGAAATGGCCTGCTGGGTGTAGGTCAGGTCGCAAAGCCAGACCCGCGCATCCACCTTCGCCCGTCCGGCGCCATCGGCCATGCCCCTTGCCTCCCCTTCCAGCCCGGTCAGGCGGTCTTCGGCTTCTTCTTCCACCGGTTTTCCTTGGCATTCATATCATCGGGATCGAGTTTCTTGCCGGCATTGATCCGGACCGGCAGTTCCCGTCCCTGGACCGTGATGAACTCACCGCTGCTCATCTTGGCGCCCAGGTCGCAGGTTCGGCAGGTCACATGGTTTTCCAGCCGTGTTTTTTCCCGCATGGACTGGCGCAGACGCTTCATGCCCTCGCTGTGCCAGACCGTGTAGACCGATTGGTTGTTGATGTCGCCATAGTTGGTCTTTTCGCCGTAGTCGGAAAAGCACTGGGTCACCTTTCCGTCCCAGCAGATGGCCATGCGGATGAACGGGACGCCACAGATGTAATCCGGGTCCAGATCGTAGGCGTCTTCATTGTGATCGGCGCGGTATTGGTCGGCGATGAAGTTCACCCGGTCGGCGATGGGCTCCCAGAGCTTCAGGTAGTCCTCGGCCGAATCGCGAATGGCCGAAAAGATGGTCTGCACCCGGATCAACGGCCGAATCAGGCCCAGTTCGTCGCGCCGCCTGCGGAAGTATTTCATCTTCGCCACGGTTTCGTCGAACTTGGCCGGATACCGGATGCGTTCGTATACGTCGCCCAGGCCATCGGCGGAAACGCTCACATAGTCGACACCGGTGGTCAATAAGTCGTCGATACCCGCCTCGTCGTACCGCTCGAAGTTGGTCAGGAACGCCACGCTCTTCATCTTCTTTTCGAGCTTGGCGTAGCGGATCATGTCGTGCAGTTGCGGATTGAGCGAAGGCTCGCCGCGCCAGGACAGTTTGATGGAGAAAACCTTGTCGTGGACCTCGTCGACGATCTTCTTGAACAGGTCCATGGACATGTTGCCCATCTTCAGGCCCTGTTCGTACATCTTGCCCTGGCCGCACATGGGGCACTTCATCTGGCAGGCCGCCGAAGCTTCGACCTCGATATGGCAAGGATAATTCGGGGCGATCAGGAATGCCGGGCCGCCATACCATTTGATCCGGTCCCAGACGTGGGGAACCAAGTGACCCTGCCCGAGAAACCATTTGATCTCGCGCCAGCGGTTGGTCATCGAGACATAGTTGTTGACCCGCTTGCGGGTGATGTGGCGGTAAAGATCGAGGGGCGTCAGGGCCATGGGGATCACCTAGGGTCAGTCTTGGACGAGGTCGGAAAACAGGATGGCTTCGTTGGCGGCAATGGGACGGCAGGTCAGGCGGCCGAGCAGGGATTCGGCGGCTGAAGGCGGGACGGCTTCCGGCCGCCACGGCCGAAGGGCGACGATCCGATCGGCGGTGATCGCCGTTCCCATCGGAATATCGACTCGAGCGTACAGGGAACGCCTAAGGGCGGTACGGAAGTACTCCTCACCCGATGCCAACCGGCGTCCTTCGCTGCCGCGCATGCTCTCGACCCGGCGGATATCGTCCACCATCCGGCGGAAATCGGCAATCCCGATGGACAGGGCCTTGTCGGCTACCGCCATGTCGTCTCGCGGCAGGAAATGCTTTTCGACGATGCGGGCCCCCAGAGCCACTGCAGCAACGCAAGCCACCCCCCCCCCCGAATGATCGGAAAAGCCGACCGGGCGCCCGAATCTCTTGCCCAGCCAGGGGATGGTCGCCAGATTTACCTGGTCGTCGGGGGTCGGATAGACGGCGACGCAATGCATCGGAAAGAACAGATCCGCAGGAATCCTGGCTGCCGCGGCATCGATCTCGTCTTCGTCGGAAAGGCCGGTTGAAATCATCACGGGCATGCCTTTGGCCACAACCGCATCGATCAGCGGGTGATTGGTCAGGTCGCCGGACGCGATCTTGAAACAAGGCTGCAGGGGCGCCAGGATGTCCACCGCCTCCAGATCGAAGGGGGTGGCCATGAAGACGATTCCCTGGCGGCTCGCCTCCTCGGCCAAGTCGCGCACCAGCCTTTCCGGCAAGGCGGTGATCCCGAACCTTTCCCGTTGGGTGCGCTGAGGTCCCTGGATGTATTTCAGGACGGGGAACTTGTCGTCGACCAGGGTTTCCGGCTTGAACAGCTGGAACTTCACCACGTCGGCCCCGGCTTCCTTGGCGGCGGCGACGGATTCCAGTGCCAGCTTGTGGTCGCCGCCGTGGTTGCTGCCCACTTCGGCGATGACCAGGGTCCGGCCCGATGCCAGGAAGCTGTTCAGATCGAACAAGGCGTCAAGTCCTTTCGCCGGCATAGGTAAGATTGCCCGTTCCGCCTTGGGCCCGGTCGAAGTCACGGGATGTCGGGTGGTAGGCAAGGTTCAGGATGTAGCCGCAGGAACAGCCCCGGCACCGTTTGGCATACATATCGCGGCAGCGCTGACGATAGACCTTGCCGCCGACGATGTCGGCTAGCCGGGTTTTGCGGATATTGCCCATCTTCGGCAAACCCCAGCAGTTCGAATAGATGTCGCCGTTGGCGTCGACCTCCAGCCCGACATAGCCCAAGTAGCAGGGGATGTCCGCCTGCTTCGGGTCGCGGAAATAGCGGCGGGCGTATTCCAGGGAGGAAAAGGAATTGCCGATCAAGCCTGGCTCGGCGCGCTTGGCGGCGACCAGGCGGTCGACCAGGCGGTCGTATGCTTCCAGGTCGGCGATGGCGAACAGGCTTTCCGAAATCCCTTGGAAGAAATAGGTGCCGTTGTCGATCAGGTTGAAGAAGACCGAGACTTTGTGCCGGCGGCAAAGGTCCAACACTCCCAGGACTTCATCCAGGGTCCGGCTCATCAGGGTGGTGGCAAGCTTGATCGACAGGTTGGGGTAGGTCCCACCGTCCCGCCTGGCGACCAAGGCCTCCAACACCCGGTGGACCTTGGCGGCGTTGCCGGGGACGCCGCGGATGGCGTCATGGGTCGACTCGCCCTCGAAGGACAGGACCAGTTCGCCCAGGCCGGCCTCCAGCAGCTGGTCCAGCTTGCCTTCGCCGAGGGCCAGGCAATTGGTCGTCATGCTGATACCGGAAAACCCGAGGCGCTTCGCCTCAGCGATCATCTCCGGCAGGTCCTTGCGCAAGGTGGGTTCGCCGCCCGAGAACATCACGTCGGTCACCCCGACGCCCCGCAACTGTGCCAGGGCGTCGCAGACTTCGGTCAGCGACAGTTCGCCTTCATGCCGCGTCTCCCAGTAGGAGCAAGTGATGCAGCGGCTGTTGCAGTCGTCGGTCGGCTTCACCTTGGCGAAACGGAATTGCGGAGCCACATCGGCCAACCGGGCCGGCTCGCGCGCCGCCAAGGCGAAAGCTTGCAAGATATCCTGGGTCATCCGGTTTTTCTCGGCCCTCGCAGGAGGGGCGCCACCATGGCCGCCCGATCGCTACGGCCTCATGTTCATGGCGTGAACTACACCGATCCGGCCCCTGCTGTCAATCTGCAGGGTGGGCCGATTCCTTCAGGTCGTCACCTTCATTTGCGAGATGACGTTATGCTGGACGTGAGCGTTGATAGCTTGCAGGTCGGGCCTTGCGGCCAGCAGGGCGATCGCCGCTCCGGTGGAAAAACCGGCCGGATCCCCGGGGGCCAGCTCGGCCAACAGGCGTCGTGCCAGTTCCAGGTCGTCGGCCGTGTCCACGGTCATGCGCAATTCCGGATGGCGCCAGGCGGCATAGGCGCCTTCCGCCAGGAAGGCTCCCAGCCGGAACCGCTCCGGACGGTCGTAGATGAAGAAGGTGGGCGACTGGCGCTCCAGCGGCAGGGCGATTTCCGGCTCGACCCGCTTCAGAAGCTCGACCCGCAGGACTTCCATGGAAACGCCGCGGGGAAAGGTGCGTTCGGCGATCCAGTTGGCCGAATGGCCCATCAGGGTGGTGCAGGCGTAGTCGTAGGCGCCGGCTTCCCAGAAGGCGATTAGGTCGTCGATCGCCGCGCCGTCGACGAAGGGATTGTCGCCGGTCAGGCGCGACAGCACGTCGATCCCATGGGCGTCGCAGGCCGCCAGGGTGCGGGCCAGAACGTCGTCCTCGCTACCCCGGAACACCGGATAGCCGCGGTTGCGGCAGTGGGCGACAATGGGGTTGTCGGTGCCCTCTACCGTGGTCGCGACCACGACCTTTTCCAGTCGCCGGGATTTGCGGGCCCGCAGCACCACCGCGTCCAGCAGGGTGAAGCCCGGCATCACTTCCTGCAGCATCTTGCCGGGCAGGCGGCTGGATCGCATCCGGCATTCGACGACGCCGCCGACGGTCATGGTCTTTCTTCTGGGTCGGGGTGGAAACGCACGGCCGTCTGCAGGGCTGGATGCGGTGCCTTGCCGGGGCTTTCCATATGGATTTCCACCGGCTCGCGGGTGAAGGACCAGGGAGCCTCGGCCAACATCTCGTAGCCGATCCGTTCGGCGTCCTCGATGGTCACCATCTGCATGGGATGGGGCCAGTCCGGCCATTCCACCAGGACGCCGCGTTCCCGCAGCCGCCGTTCCAGCGGAAAGACGTCGGCCCGCACCGGCGTGCCCAGGTAGCGCATGAAGCAGAGCCAGGGCCCGGGAATTTCGTGTCCGCCCATGGAAACCGGGGTGTTGAAGACCATGTGGTACCGGTGATTGCAGCCGTACATATGCTCCAGATGGTGGGCGTGGGTCAGGGATTCGCCGACGCTGGCGCCCAGGAACAGGAACTTGATCGGATAGCGGGTGAGGCGGCCGAACACGCTCATGGCGCCAAAGGCGGACTTGCCGACGATGCCGTCCGCGATCTCGGAGGCCAGGGGGCCGATGGCCGCCACGGAATAGATGGGATGCAGCGACCGCCGGGCCTCCGGCAGGGTGCGGAAGTATTCGGTGAAGGGCCCGGTCTCCGAGGGGCTTTCCTCGTGAATGTAGGGGCCGTTGCTGCGGGCATAGGAATAGAAGAAGGTCGGAGCGATCAGGGTTCCTTCCGGACCAATGGTTTCCTGCAGGCGCTCCAGCACGAAGGCGCACCAGCGCTGCTCCCGCGCCCGGATCGCCTCGCGGTTGAGCTTTGCCGGGTAGGCCGGCAAGGGCAGCCGGGCCATGTCGACGGCCAGGTAGACGATGTCCCCCCGTCCGATGCCAAGGTGCCGCAGGGCGGCGGTGTAGAGGTCGATGGCTTCCTGTTCGTTCATGGCAGGTGGACCCTAATCAGTTCGAGATCGTCGCCGAACCTGGCAAGATAGGCGACCGGGTCGAAATCCAGGACCCCGTCCCGGTCGACCGACAGGCCGATTTCCTCAAGGAAGTTCCGTAAGGGCTCGTTGCGGTCGGTGCGGCGGTAGTCCAGGCGTCGTGGCGCTTCGCCACGCTGCGCCAGATGGGCCAGGAAGACCCGTTCCACCCGCCTTTGCAGGACCCGGCAGGACATGACCAGGGCACGCAGCAGCCCGGTGCCGTCGGTCAGACAGGCCAGGATCTCCCCATGGTCGCCATGGTGATCGCGCAACGTCGCGGTGTAGAGTCGGCCACCTGCCGCCAGGATGGCCGCAACCTCCGTATCGTCGAGCCGGATGCCATTCAGGTTGAACTGGTTGGTCTTGTTAATCAGCTGCACGGCACGCTCCCGGCCGCCTGCGCCGTCGGCATGGATCGTCATTTCCATGCCCAGATCCTTGAGGAAGGCGGTCAGATCGGCGCCCTTGGATGTCGAAGGAACCAAGCCCGCCATACGGCTGCGATACATTTCAGTGCGCCTGCGGTCCTCTGCCGTGACCATCCGGGTCCCGAACTGGCCCGACAGGCGCTCGAGGAACAGCGGATGTTCCTCCACCCGTTCCGGAAACGCCATGCAGGCGACCGCGGGCAGGGCTTGGTGCACTTCCGCCAGTTCGACCGGATTGTCATCCACGAAGACGAAGGAGTCCAAGCCGAGGGAGAGCATCCGAGCCAGTTCGGTAACCTGCGCCGACTTCGAATTGTAGCTGGCCACAACGGCGATGAAATCGTCTTCCGCCAGGACCATGCCGCCTTTCCGGAAGGGGGCCAGGGCATCGGCGGGATCGTTGCGGCTGACCGCCGCCAGGACGACACCCTGATCTTTCAGACGCTTGAGAAGAGTCTGGTAGATGAAGTGAGGATAACCCCTGCCCTCGGGCGCATAGGCAATGCCGTCGACGCCCACTTCGCCGATCACGCCCTGCCAGAGCACATTATCCAGGTCGGTGACCAGGACCTTTCTTGGCGGCCGTTCGACTCCGAGGCGGGCCTCGACGATGGCCTGGGCGGTGGAAGCCATCGCGTCGCCGCCCAGAGGACAGCCGGAGGCCAGATAGGCCCCCAGGGCAAAGGCGCGAGTTGGCAACAGGTGGGCTCCGGCCGCCAACGCCAAGGACATCAGGCCGCCAGCCAGCCGGCGGTCATCCGCGAGATCGGCGAACAGGGGCGGCAAGGCCGCAGGGAGGTAAAGCGCCCTGCGGTTCGTCAACAACGCAGCCCGCTGTTCCGCCCGCCCGAGGACTGCATTCAGGTCGGCGGGCGTGGCCGGAACGCCCGACCGCCAATCGGTTTCCCCGGCGAGATCCCAGGGCAGAACGAACGCCACTTCGGCGGTCTCCGGCGAGGCGGTGCCGAGCAAATGCTGCTGAAGCGTGTTGAACGGCAGGGTACGCAGCGCCAGGGCATAGCCGGCGCGGGCGGCCGCGGCCTTGAGGAACAGGGCGATCGGATCGAAGGTTCCCGATCCGGCCAGCAGCAGATCGAGGGTGGGCCCCCCCTTGAACTCCCTCAGGATTCGCTGGGTCTCCAGGAAGGTCATGGCAGCGCGGCACCCGAAAGAGTGATGGAGGCCCCGGAAACCAGGGGACTCGGATTATCGAGGATCCAGGCCAGTTGGGCCGCGGCTTCCTCGGGTGTCGGCACCGTGCCGCTGGGCGCGCGATCCGCCGCCGCCAGCAGGGCCGCCTTGCCCAGGCCCTTGTTGATCCCACCCGCTACCAGATCGAAGGTGGCGGTGACGCAACGGTGTCCCGTCGGCGCCATTTCCAGGGTCAGGATCTGGGACAGGGTCGGCAGCAGGCTCTTTCCCAGGCTGAACAGCGGCTTGCGCCAGCCGTGGCGGCCGGCGGCCGTTGCCGTCGATCCCACCAGCAGCAGCATGGCTCCCGGCAACCCGCGGCGGGTCAGCAACTTGGCCAGGCCCAGGCATTCGGCCAGGGGTTCGCCAAGATAGTGCCCGATGGCGGCCTTGGGATCGTCCAGGGCCAATAGGCCGACATTGTCGTAGGCCGGCCAGCCGCAATGAACGATGCCGGCGATCGGCAGGTCCAGATTGATGGCCGCGATATCGGGAACGCAGAGGGTTCCCCTCTCGGAGGCGGAACGGGAAACAGGCAAGGCCCTGGACCCGAGTTGTTTTACCAGGGCCCCGCCGATGGCCCCTGTCGCGCCGGTCACCAGAACCACCGCCTCGCCGACCAGGCGGTCTTCCGTCCTTTCGGGGCCGCCGACCGGATCGCGCAGGCGGTGGGTAGTGAAATCGTAGGTCGCCTGGACGTACCGCCGGCCCGATTCGGCATCCGAAATGGCGACTTCGACCCGTCCGGCCTCTTCGTTACCAGAAACCTGGCTGCCGGAAACCACTAGGCGGGTGGGCAGAAAGATGGGAGCGATGAAGGTCAGGCCCATCTTGGTGACCAGGCTGTCCCGTCCCGGCAGGATCATGCCCGCCATGCGCGACAGCAGCCCGGCGTTGAAGGCGCCGTGCAGAATACGGCGCCCGAACTGGGTGGTCACCGCGTAGGAATCGTCGGTATGCAGGGGGTTGAAATCGCCGGACAGGGCGGCGAAGGCATCCGCCTCCGCTTCGCCGACCTCGACTTCGAATCGGGCGTCGGTCATCCGCCGGACCTCTCTTCCAGCAGCAGCCGAACCGCCTGGTAGGAGGTCATCCGTTCCGCGTCGGCGGGGTCGAGCCGGATACCGTATTCGCTTTCGATCGCGGCGGCCATCGACACATTGGCCAGGGAATCCCAACGCTTGGTCGTGACCTGCCGGATCGATTCAACATCGGCCTCCGGCGGCAGGTCTAGGACCACCTTGAAGATTTCCTGAAGGATGGTGTCGTCGAACATCAATACCTCACCGGAAGCGCCGCTCTCAGGCGGAAGGCCAGGGAACGTGGGCCAGATCGACCAAGCCGGCGTTCCGCATGGCTTCCAGGACGGCGACCACGTCAGCATAATCGAGATCGACCTGCAAGGCGATGTCCAGGGCGGAAATATCGCCTTCGAGCCGCAGGATCAGGTGCTGCATGCCGCGCTTGGTGCGGCGGTCCCGCTGCCAGTCGAAATCCAGCTTCAAGCCCGACAGGAACAGCGGCCCGCGAAAGCGCCGGCGCGGATAGACGTTGGTCTGGAGGATCTCGGTCACCTGTTCGTAGAGAACGCTGGCTTCCGCGATCTTGTCTGGGTTCATCGCCGCAGGCCGGTCGTCGGTGGTATGGTAGAAGGGCCACCCACCGTCCGGCCAGCGGTTCAGCGCCACGGTCGGGATGTTTACGCCGGCGGCGTTGGTCACCTTCTCGTCGTTGGTGATGATGGTGTGGCAGAAGGGGCCGTCGATGAAATCGCCGCCGGTCATCTGTTTCAGCACGTAGGCGGTGGCCCTGTCGACCATGGTGTCTCCTTGCAGGGAGCGCTGCAGGCGGAAACGGTCATCGTTGCCCAGGAACTCGCTGAAAAAGGCATAGCGGCACTTGTCGATCAGGGGCTCGTTGTTAGCGAGGAAGGCCAGGGAGCCGATGGTTTCCGGGAGGAACAGCACCTTGATGCCATAATAGCCGCGGTGGCCGCCGGCCTTGAGCCGGTCCGCCTCGCGCCGGACGAAATCGACGGTCGCGACCACGCCGCTGATCGAATCGTTGACCTGCCAAGGATGGCAGGTGGCACAGACGAACAGCAACCATTCGTCGGAAGTGCCGGGAATCGAGAATTCGCCAACCGACAGGAAGCCGGGATCGAAACGGGTGCGGATGGAAACGCGATAACGCCCGTCGCGCGGCAGCCGTTCCCACTGTTCATGGGGCAGGGAGAACCCCCAGTCGCGGTCGTAGTACTTGAAAGCCCATGGAATCGCCTTGGGGCGGTGGGGATTGGTGAACAAATGGGGCGCCAGTTCGTCCCATCCCAATTCGCCTTCGAACGGCAGGCTGTACGAAAGAATGTGGAGAACGTGGTCCCGGAAGTCGACCATCTTTTCCGGCCCGTTCGGGGTCAGGAGTTCCAGCCGGGCCTTCTCCACGACGAATTTTTCGGGCACCTTCCAGGTCCAGATCTTCTGGCCGGAGGGGTAGCGGTGAACCTTCCATTCGTGGCCGGCGGGCAGGTATTCGGCGACGATGTCGAGGGTGGTGTCCATATCCTCGTGGACCAGAGTGCGATGCAGGGGCCAGACCCGCTCCATCAGCTCCATCATCATCCCGGTATCGGGCTTGCCGCTCATGGTGTTCAATCCTTATGGACCAGTGCCGCCAGCACATCGCTGTACCCGTGGCGTATCAGGATGGCGCGATATTCGGCATCCATCCGTCCGAAGAAGGCCGATAGTTCCCCTTTGACCGGCTCGGGCCCGGAAAGATCGGCGGGAAAGGCGAAGCGGTAGCCGATATCCACGCTGGGCTGCCCCGTGCCCGTATCGGCCCAATGGAAGTGGTTGCTCAAAGAATAGGCCTGAATGCGCTCGATCCGGTAACGGCGGTAGCCGAGGCGATCAAACAGCAGAGCCAGGCTCCTTTCCCCATAGTTCATCAAATGGGTCTTGCGGTAGTAGGTGTCGACATAGGCCGGCACCCGGTAGAGGTCGAGCACCGGGTCCCGGTTGTTGGGGACCTCGACGCACATTACTCCGCCCGGCCGCACCCGGGCCATGGCTGCCGTGAGAAAGGCATAAGGGTCGGGCACATGCTCCAGAACGCTGAAATGAAAAACCACGTCGAAGGTCCGATCGGGCGGCAGGTCCTCGACCGGGCAGGACAGGACCTCGGCACCGAAGGTCTTGCGGCAGTATTCGGCCTGGCCGGCATTGAATTCGATCGCGGTGACCCTGCGCACCCGGTCCTTGACCAAGCCCAGGAAGTGGCCCTGGCCGGCCCCGATCTCCAGGAATTCGGTTTTCGCGGCGTCCAAATGGGGAGCCAGGAAATCCAGAACCTTCACGTAGGGATCGTATTCGGTTCCCTTGATGGCCGACAGGCTGGGGGTGAAGGCGTACCCGTCTGCGTACTGCTGACGCACGGTCTCCGGATCGAAATAGGGCGCGGGCAGGAAGGCCAGTCCGCAATTCCGGCATTGCCAGACCGGACAGTCGATGCCGCCCCGGATGCGGCGCGCGGCCAGATCCAGTTCCGTGCCGCCGCAGACGCGGCAGGCTTCGTGGCCGGGATCAGGGGGTGCGGTGGTCATGGGTTCACGGCGGCCCGGGTTGTGACGAATCTCTCGTATTCCTCGTTGCGGCGTTCCCAGAAGCCCACCTTGAGCATCTGTTCCGCTAGCCAGAAGTGGTAGTCGGAATCGATCCTCAGGCCTTCCGCCTCGTCGATCTCGACGAAGCTTACGCTCTTGCCCAGGAAATGTTCTCCGTGCAGGTTATCCAGCGTCAAGGCATAGAGTCCGCCGCGCTCCTCGTAGGTGACCCATTTCTGGTCGTTGACCAGCTTGCGCGGGTAGAGAACGGGTTCCAGGCCGTGAGGGCCAGGCTGCCAATGATAACGCAGGTTGACCCCCACGCCGATTACCGAATCGCAATGGAAGATCGCCAGCGAATGCAGGGCTTCCTCCATATGGGCGGCGGTGATGAAAGGACAGGAGAAGGTTCCGACGACCATCAAGTCGGGCCGGTAGCCTTCCTCCTGGTCCAGCGTCCGCACACAATGGCGCAGCACCTCGGTGGTCGAGACGGTCAAGCGCGCCAACTTGCGTGGCCGGATGAAGGGGACCTCTGCTCCGGCGGCACGCGCCGCTTCGGCGATCGCCTCATCTTCCGTGTCGACGATCACCCGGTCGAAAAGTTTGACCCGCTTGGCCTGTTCGATGGCGTAGGCCAGCATCGGGCGTCCGTGCAGTTCGGTCAGCGCCAGGCGCCGCCGGTAACGGTTCTCGGCCATGATGGGCAGGACGAAAAGGACCTTCCTGTCCTGGAGATCGCGCTCGCGTTCCACGAATTTGGCCTTGACATGCCGACGGGCGATGGCCCGGCGCTCCGCCGCCGTGGTCGACATGCTGTTGTTGTGCTTCCGGTAGTACATCAGCGGAAGCTGAACATTGTAGACGCGGAAACGGTCGACGAAGCGAATCCAGAAATCGTAGTCCTCGTTGAAGCGCAATTCCTCGCTATAGCCGCCGATCACCTCGTAGCAACTCCGGCGATAGAGCGCGCCGGCAGCCAGCGCGCTCCGGTCCAGCAGCTTCACTTCATCGTTGACCTTAGGTTGGCGGATCTGGTCGATCACCTCGCCGTACTGGGTGACTTGGTAGTAATCCGGGAAAACCATGCCGTATTCGGCATGGCGATCAAGGATGTTGGCCAGGACCAGCAGGATGTTCTCATCGAAATAATCGTCGGCATCAAGGCGGATGATGTACTCCCCGCTTGAGGCGCGGATGGCGGCATTGGCGGACCGGGCAAGGCCGATTCCATCCAGGCGCAAGGTGCGCACCATGGGGTGGTGGGCGAACACCTTGATTACGTCGGGGGTGTTGTCGGTGCTCCCGTCGTCCACGACGATGATCTCGAAGTCGCGGAAGGTCTGCTGGAGAACGCTTTCAATCGCCTGGGCCAGGTAGCGACCGTAGTTGTGGCAGGTGATGATGACACTGACTTTAGTCATGTCCGTCCTTCGTTCCCATCAAATCCTTCGGTGCTGTTCCCCGCGCGAGGGCGACCAAGGCGCCCCGGACCCGTCCGACGGCGCCGCCGTCGCCAACGATCCCCAACCGGTCGCGGGCCCGCAGGGTCTGCGGTGCGGGCTCGGAGAGGTCGAGCCGGGCGTAGATGCGTTTCAGCAGCTCGTCTTCGTCGGCGGTGACAAGATCCGGTTCCTCGCGGAAAATCCGGTATAGCCAAGCGCGTTCGTAGAAGTCAAAGCAAACGATATTGCGTTCACAGGCCAGTGCTTCCTCGATCATGGTGGACAGGGTGGCAACGATCAAATCGCAATAGGCAACCAGTTCGTAGGTGTCGAAGCGCTCGTTCTCCATGACCAGTTGGCCGGCGTCGACGGCGGGCTGGAGAATGGCCTCGCATTCCGGCGTGTACCAGAAGCTCGACCGCGGCCGGAAGACCAGCACCACGTCCGGCCGTTCCGCCGCCAGCCGGGCCAGCGTCCGGTAGAAGGCCAGGACAAGTTCGCGCTTGGTCACCTTGCCGGTGCCGGGCGGTGCGACGAGTACCGTGCGCCGCCCCTGGTAAGCCGCGTCGAAGGCGGCGCGGCGTTCTTTGTCCTGGAGCGACCGGTAGACCAGATCGGCTCGCAAGGGACCGGCCACCAGGGCCGGCACGGCATCCCAGTAGGGCGAAAAGTCCAGCGCCTGGTGGTGGGTGGCATGCAGGTGCAGGTCGTAGTGCGCGAAGGCGATTTCCGGGCCAAGGTAGGGGCCGCCGATCATGGCGTGGTGAGTTCCGGCATTGACCAAGCCGTGCCGACGCCCGACGATGGTGCGGGCGATATGGGACACCGTCAGATCGTCGTAGCCCAGGGTAACCGCCGGGCGATGGTGCAGGTGGAAGATTTCCCAGATGTTCAAATAGTGAAGGAAGCGGACAGCAGACATGGCCAGCCGCCAATGGAAAGGTCCGGCGGCGAGGGCGGCCAGCAGGGACGGCAGGATGGCCGGCCCGTACCGAAGAAGTTGACCCTTGAACACCCATTCCGGGGACGGCGGCAGCTCCAGCACCCGGGTGACCTCGCCGCCGCGCTCGCGGATGAAGGCGTCGAGCTTGGCTTCCGAATCCGGTTTAAAACGCCAGAACAGGTAGCAATAGAGGATGGATTCCGGACGGAACTCCTCGCCGTCCTCCAGGAAAAAGGAGTTCCAGCGATTATATTGCGACTTGATCCGCCCCTGGTGGGAATGGGACTGGTCCTCGACGGTTCCGGTATTGGCGTACTGCAGGAAAGTCGCATAGCGAACAGACCGGGGCGGCGGCAGGCGGCGCATGCGCCCGATGTTTAGCCCCAATACTCCGGCGAAGGCCGCTAACGTCTTGCCGGCGCGGAAGATTTCCCGAAGCAGGAGGAATCCCCGCAGCAAGCGAGGCGTTGCCACGCCGGGAATGTCCTTCAACAGGCCGAAAACGTCGGACTGCTCCGGCACGGCCAGGATCGGCGACTCTTCGTCTTCCGCCAGCCTGGTCAGGATGCGGCGGAAGTAGACGGCCCGGCACATCTCCTCAAGCATCAGCTTCTGAAAGCCGATCAGGATTCCTTCGTCGGGATAGAGTCTGCGGAAGGCTCCGGCCAACCAAGACCGACCGATCCGGTCTCCCAGGGAGCGGATCCTTTCCGGCCCTTCGTTCCGGGCCAGATAGAGCTCGTCCGGATAACGCCAATGGTCGATCACGCCGATCCGGATGCCGGGGACCCAGCGACGGCAGCGGATAACCAGGGCCTCGACGTCAGGGGGATCTTCGGCTAGGCCGAAGCCGTCGATCACGCTGAAGCCACCGTCCCGCCGGACCTGCGGCAGGACGAGCAGGAACCTGAGGAAGGAGAAGTCTTGAAAGACGATCATCAGGGATTCTGTCTACCCGAGGGCAGCGTTCCAGCTTCTTCTCGGTCGCGGCAGGTCCGCCAAAGGCTGCGGATCGACCCAGACGATTCGAGATGGCGCGGAAACCAAAGCGCGATATCGCCACCGAAGAGTCCCTGTCCGGCTTTGACCCAATCGCGCAGACGTTGACCATTGATGTTCAAGACGTAGCTGGTTGGGCGTTCGAAGCTATCCAGATTTTGTCCTTCCGTTCCGGCCCGGTACCAACCTTCCAGGTCGTACCCCAGGTCCAGGGAACGGGGAGCGAAGGCCTCTTCCTCCAGCTTGACGATACGGCTGAAGTCACGCACGCAGCAGGCCCAGACGCGGGCATCTTCGACCTGGGCGCGAGTTCGATCATCCAGACCGCCGGGCCGCCGTTCCAGCAAGGCCACCAATGCGCGGTACCCCAGATCGATGGCCTCGAACCCCTTTTCGATCAGGGCCAGGGTGCGGTATTTGCGCATTAGGTTATCGCCGATCTCACCCCGCAAGAGCTTCTCGTAATTCTCGTCCCGGCTGAAGAAGGCCCTGAGTTCCTCCGGGCTATCGAACAGTTCTCCGACGCTTTCGGTCAAATAGGTGCGGTAGAGGTCGGCCAAGGGCGTCAGCGCCTCGTTGGTCTGCTGCCAGATCCAATGGATGAAGTCGAAGCGCTCCACTCCCCATTCAGTCAGATGCCGGTCGAAAACGTCGAACTGGGTATGGGCATACAGGCTGAAGATGAAGCTGAAGCCCCGGCAGTCGCGATAATCCTCGAAAGGCATGGAATTGGTGCCGACACAGACCTCCTCGATCTCGAAACATCGCCGTTCCCTGTAGGTGCCGAATTGACGGGGCAGAAGCCGGAATTTAGTGATCATTCCGTATTTTTCGCGAGTCGCGGCGGCGGCCAGTTCGGTTCCCTTGAGCAGCATCGTGGTGAAAGGCTGGGACCGCTGGACATTGGAACGGCAGAGCTTGCGGATGCCCTCGAAGAAGGTCTCCTTCGTCTCCTCCGGCAAGGGCACGATCATGTCGGCATAGGTCTTAATGCCCCGCTTGCGCAGTTCCACATAAATTTTGTCCATACCCTCGCGGTCGCCCAGGTTGACCCGCTGGATGGCGCGCGTGGTGTCCGGGTTCAATGACTGCGGGGAAATCGAGATGTCGATCCGCTTCTGCAGGATTTCCGCCACCCGTAACAGCCGTTCGAATTGGGACTTGCCGGTGGATACCGAAAAGGCCTGCGGCCAGCCGAAACGGTCCTGAAGATCGCGGATGTGAATGGCGATTTCCTCGTCGCGCTTCAACATGCCGAAATTGGAATCGGCGATGGCCAAGGGAATATCCTTGGCTCCTTTCATTCGGGCGGCGATGTAATCCAATTCCCGCTTGATCCGCTCGATGCTGAATTCGGCGACCTTGCTGTACCACTTTTCCCCGGCCGTGCAGTAGGTGCAGGCATAAGGGCAGCCACGGGCGGATTCGATGAACGGTTTATGGGTGCCGTCGAAGAACTTGTCCATCATCCCGGAAAGGTAGGGCGACGGGATGACATCCAGGTTCTGTAGGCGGGGCGGAGCGGGCGCGATCCGCAGGGAGCCCGATCCGGGATCAATCGCCGCGACGCCCGGCGGGGGATTGCGCTGTAATTCCCGCCTATCGGTACCCTCGTGCAGCGCCTTCAGCAGCGACGCGAAAGCCACCTCGCCCTCGTTGAAAACGTAGAAGTCCACCTCCGGGCGGCTCAGCAGATAGGCATGTTGCTCTCCCGCTTCGGTCGGGAATTCCGGCCCGCCGGTAATGGCGATCATCCGTGGATTACGCTCCCGCGCCAGCGTGAAGACGGTGCGGGACAGTTCGGCATTCCAGCAATAGTTGGTCAGCGCCAGGACTTCCGGCGTCTCCGTATCCAGCAGGGCGAGAACGTCCAGCGGGTCGTTATGCAGCGAGAACGTCACATTGTCGGCGCCGATCCGGTCCTGCGCATAGCTGGCAAGGAGGCCGAGAGCCAGGGGCATGTAGCCCGAATGCCGGCCCACGGTGGCGTGGGCCAGGTCACCCATGACGATTTTCCAGGGATGATTTTCCATGGCGGATTTGTCCTGCTCTCGGTTCGGGGTGGCTTTGCCCGGGCGGAATATGGACCTGTCGCAGCTTGCCTTGCAAGGTGGCTACAGGCGGGCGATCTCCTTGGCCCAGTGCCACCACCAGAAGCGATCGCCCCAGGCATAACGGCGGCACCAGTCTTGCCGGGCCTTCTGGACGGAAGGGCTCCGCCACCAGCCCGGAATATCGTTCCAGACGGCGGCGGCGTGGACGGCCGCGGCGGTTCCGGATGGGTGCAGGATGCCGGTCTGTCGCAGGGCCTCGACCAAAGGTCTGGCTTGGCGGCTGAAAGCCCAGCAGTCGGGATCGAAGAAACAAAGAGTCGGCACGTCGGCCGCCAAGGCGACCGCCAGGGTCGTCCCCGGATGGTCGATGGCGGCGAGGCGGCAACCCAGGAGGGTGCGGGTCAGATCGCCATCGACCACCGCCAGGCCCGGTACCTGCGCTTGCATATAGGGGAGATCGAGCATTTCAGCCCGGGCCCGCAGGTAGGGCCGGTAACGGGTCCGACCACGCAAGGCCGCCGGCAGCCCTTCGAGGAAGGCGACCTTTTCCCGCCGGTGGGCCGGCCAATAGCCGTTGCGCGGAACCGGATCGACCTGATTGGGGCGCAAGCGAGACCGGGTACCGACAAGAACCAGATCGCCCGTGGTCTCGCGATGGCGGTTCGCCAGCTTGGACAGGAAGGGCGAAGGCAAGGGCAGGAAGCGCCCCGGCAGGTCATCCTGTTCCGTCCAGCCCCAGGTGACGAAGGCGTCGTGGTAGTATTCCAGAAGTTCCACCTGGGCGGTGAATTCCTCGCAGCCGTAGACCGCCCCGTGCTGGGTGCGCACCACCCGCTCTCCTGCCTCCATGGCAAAGCCGATCTCCCGGTTGGCGGCATCGTTGTAGATGGTGGCGGTGGTGACCAGCAGGCGCCCGGGCCGGTAGGCCTTCGCCGCCGCTTCGGCTTCCAGGCGGGCGAAGTCATCTAGGAAGGCCATCGGCATGGTGGCCGGCACCAGGATATCCTCCAACAGCGCCAGGAAGGGGCCGGGAAGACCAGCGGGCCGAGCGGATATCGGTTCGGGCAGCAGCGGTGGCAGGGCAGGTTTGGCGGGCTTCAAGGCGGCCAGGGCGGAAAAGGGTAGAACGGCCAAGGACATGCCGTGGACGCTATTGAACGGCAGCCGCCCGAACAGCCGGCGGGCAAATTGCCGCAAGGCGCTGGTATGGGTCGGGGGTTGGGAGGCCCGGTCCCGTTCTTCGGGAAGCGATACCCGTCCCGGCCGGGGAAGAATCCGCCAGCTTGGCGGCGTCTGCCGTTCGACGATCAGGGAGAGCAGCCAGAAGTCGAAATCCGGGTCCAGCAGGCCGTCATCAATGAAGCTGCCAGAATCGGCAAAACGCCAATTCACGGCTTCCGCCCCGGCAAAGGTCTCCACCGCGAAGGCCTGGCCTGGGCCACGGTTGGCAAAGGCGGCCACCCAATTCCACCGGATCCAGGCCGCTTCGGCCAGGAACTTCAGCCAGGGAACCAACTGGACCCACCAAAAGGCGGAACCGTGCCTGGTTCCGTGCCGGGCATTGAGAGCCTCGCCGACGCGCGGCAACAGCCAAGCCGTCAGTCCGTGACAACGGGTGACTTCCCGGCGCAGGTCATCGAAGTCTGGAAAGGGATCGCTGAAGCCCTGGAATTCCCATTCCGGCCAGACGGATTCGCTGCTTCCGAAGCACCAAGGGCCTAAGGCCGCGTCACGGGTGGGGTCGAAATCGTCCGGGATGGTCGACAGGAAGAGACGGGCTTTTGCGGTCATGGACGCAGGCCCCGGCTCCAGGTCTGGCCGTCGCGCAAGATGGCCGATGCTTCGGGCCCATGGTTGAGCAGCAGGTCGAGCGCCGCCATGTAGGGCTCGAACGCCCCCGCGTGGCACTGCCGGTATACGGGATGGCGGTAATCCTGGTAGACCACGCGAATGCCAGCTTCGGCGAACAATGACTCACGCAGGTACTCGCGTCCCAGGGCGCCCGAAACGTAAGTAGTGGCGCCGACCTTGCGGCAGATTTCCAGCACCAGTTCGTCCTTGGCTAGACGGCAATCCAGGCCGGAACTGGCGACGATCCGGCTTCCAATGCCGAAGGCGGCCAGCAGGTAGGCATCCAGCTCCGCAACCAAGCCGGCCAGCAACGGCCAAGGGCGGGCGTAGAGAGTTTCCAGGAAGGGCGCGTGCTCGGCGAAGAAGGGGGCCTTGCGGTAAGCCTGGGATAAGGTCGCCCAGTGCTTGCGTCCCCAATCTTGCCGGCAATCGACTTCCAGCCGGTCGATGGTCAGATCGCCGAAGCGCCCCTTGGTCAGCACCGGCACCGTCAGCCAAGTCCAGCCCTGGGCCGTTCGCACCCTATTGCGGTTGGTGTAGCTGTTTTTTTCGAACTGCACATGGTCCAGGACCACATGCAGGTCCGCCTCCGCGATACGCTGGTAATATCCTAGCCAAGCCAGATAGGCCGGCTGATTGACGGAGACGATCACGGCCGAGATTCCCGGCGGAAGGTAGAATGGCCGGCAGGACAGCCGGCATCCTGGGCAATGGGCCGAAAGCCCGCCTTGGCGAAGGCCCGGCGGCCCGGTTCGTTGTCGTCCCGGACATGAGCGATGACGGCAGTCGGGCCCCATGCCTCCTGCAGGTACAGGCAGCCCTGGCGAATGGCATCGACTCCGGCGCCGCGTCCGGTGAGCGGTCCCAGCAGGTAGACGGAAATCACCGCTTCTCCCGGAGCCCGGCGGTCGAAGCGCACCGCGCCGCCTTCCCGGCCGTCGACCGCAATCACCAGCAGACAGCGGTCGGAATCCGCCAGGGTACGGATCAGCCAAGCCGCATGTTCCTCCCAGGAGACGCCTCGTCCGGTGGAACTGCGGCTTACCAGATAAAGGTCGTTTCGCCAGGCGAACAGCTCTTCGGCATCCGACGCCCGGGCAGGACGGAGAGTTACCGCCACGGCGCTCAGGCATCCACCCGATCGGGCCCAAGAAGGGTTCCGGCCGGCGAGTCCGCTAGCAGCCGTCGGCCCAACAATAGATCCGCTTGGTAAGGCATCAGGCCAGTGCCTGGCCGGCGAAAGGCCAGGTCGGTGGGGGCAAGGACCGTTCCGGCCGGCAAGTCGCGGGCCGCGACGATGGACCGGCGGGCCAACTTGCGCATTTCGATCTCGGCCGGCGTTGGCACCAACTCGGATATTCCCATTTGGGCTTCCAAGCGGCGCACTTCGCGGACCAGGGCTGTCAATTCAACAGGATCGGCCGAAAAGCGATGGTCGGGGCCGGGCAGGTTGCGGTCCAGTGTGAAATGCTTTTCAATCACGCAGGCGCCCAGGGCGACCGCGCCCAGAGCGGCGGTGATTCCTTCGCTATGGTCAGAAAAGCCTACCCATTCTCCGGTGCGTTCGCGCAAGGCCGCCATCTTGCGCAGGTTCACCGAGGTATCGGGCGCCGGATATTCGGAAACGCAATGCAGCAATACGAAGCGCTGGGAGGTGGCGCTACGGATCGTCGATACGGCGCGGTCGATGTCGTCGGTGTCCGCCATGCCGGTGGAAATGATGAGCGGCTTACCCCTCGCCGCGAGGTCGGCCAGGAATGGAAGGTAGGTGAAATCGTCGGACCCCAGCTTGTAGGCGGCGACTTCCAGCCGATCCAGCAGTTCTACCGCCAGGCCGTCGCCGGGAGTGGAAAAAGGCACCAGGCCGCGGGCCCGGGCATGGGCGAACAGGCGGGCATGTTCGGCATGGGGCAATTCCAGCCGCCGGAACATCGCCAGCATGGATTCCCGTACCGCCTGACCCTGGGAGATGTATTCATAAACCTCGTCCGGGCTGTTGACGAACTCCTCAGCCTTGAAGGTCTGGAACTTGATGGCATCCACCCCGGCATCGGCGGCGGCGTCGATCATCCGCAAGGCCAAGTCCATGTCACCGTTGTGGTTGACCCCCACCTCGGCGATCACGAAACAGGGCTGTCCCGGTCCGACGGCCTTACTTTCCAGGGACAGTGCGGCGGTCATTCCTCGCATCCTTCCAATAGCAATCTCGCCAAGCGGTCCACGCCGCATCCGTCGATAAGGGCCCGTCCCTGCGATCCCATCGTCCGGCACTGTTCCGGATCGGCAAGCAACTCTCCTACTGTGGCGATGGCACGAGCCATCGTTGCCTTGCCGTTGCCCGCAAACCGGGCCACGCCGACCTTTTCCAAGAAGGCCGCTCCGATCTGGTTGTCGGCGGTGGAAACGATCACCATCGGGACCCCCAGGGCGCAAAGTTCCAGGCTCGTGGAGCCGCCGGCGCAAAGACCTAGATCGGCCGTGGCCATCAGAGGCACGATGTCAGTGGGGCCGCTGACGCGGAAGCGATCCCGGACGGCGGCCGCGGCATCCCGGACGGTGGCCAGGCCTGCCGGACCAGCCGTCACGATCACATCGGCGACGAAGGGGACAGGGAGATCGCGCAGGGCTTTCATCGCGGCCAGGGCCAGATTGTCTTCATCGTCGCCCCCGAAAGTAACCAACAGGCGCGGGATGACCCCCACGGGTCGTGCCCGCTTCGTCAGGGCACGCAAGGCCCGGCGCAGAGCGAGGTAGCGGAGGCCGCGCAAAACGGTGGTTCCGGCCGGATACGAACAAGTTTCGGCCCCCGGATTCTGGTTGACGACCCAGTCGGCCACCGTTGCCGTTAGCCCCAAGTCGTCGTATTGCATCAAGGGCAGTCCGCTTGTCTTCAGGGTGGCAATGTAACCGGGATCAAAGGCATAGCCGTCTGCCACCATGGCCCGGGCCTTCAGGTGTCGGGCGGAGGCCAGGGCGATCTCCCCGTCCTTGCGACTGCCGCGCGGCGCGCCGACAGGAATGATCGCCGCCCCTTCGCCGCGCCACTCGTTCACGGCCGGGAGGTCCGGGGATACGGTTGCCAAACCCACCGCCTCGCCTCGGTCGCGAAGAGCCTGGGCCAGGGCCAGGCAACGCATGAGATGGCCGCTGCCGATGCCCGGACCACCGTCGGCGCGGAAAAGGATCACGGTTCGATCGCCGCGATCAGGCCGGCCTCGACGCAACGGTCGGCGGCTTCACGAATCGTATCGAACGAAAATCCGCTGCGACGGGCAATCTCCAGCAGGTCCGTCGCTTCATCAGTCAAGCTCCAAACCCAAGGAATGGCGCGGACGCTCTCGGCGCGCAAGGCGGTGGCGCCCAGGGTCGGATAGAGGCCGCGGCGCCCGAACTGGGGCTCGCAATGGGGCATCAGGTTGCGGAAGCGCTCGTTGCCGTCCAGGGCCCGGCACAGGGCTTCCAGGACATCCACCGTTTCCACCAGGGCGTCGGCGGATACTCCTTCCAACCCATCCAGAGAGGTATGGTACTCGGGAAAGCAGGTTTCCTCGCGTGTGAGTGATCCCACCGGCAGATTGAAGGCGGGGGAACAGTACTGGCGCTCGTCACTGCCCGCCGGTGCGAAATCTTCCACCTTCAGCGGTGCCTGCAGCACTATCTCGGCGGTCCGGTCGGCCAGGGAATCGCCCCGGCGCGACCGCTTGTAGCGGAAAGGCCGGTTCCTCCCGAAATTGGACAGCACGTAGCCGGCGACCAGATTGCGCTTCAGGTGGTCTCCGTAGTGGGCCAAGTAGGCGATACTGCCGATGGTTTCCGGAATGAAGACAAAGCGGTAGGTAAGCCGGCGGCGAGGCCATGCGGCCAAGCGCCGGTAAAGAAGCTGAGCGGCAATCATGCCGCAGAGTTCGTCCACCGCCATGGCGGGATGGCAGGTATAGGTGGAAAACAGGGCTTCCGCCTCGGTTTCTCCCGGAAGGACGGCTTGGGACAGGGTCAGGAAGCCGTCGAACAGACGGGTATCCACCACCACCCGATAGTTACCCGGAGGCAGGGCCTCTCTTTCCCTCTGAGTCAGACAGAACCCCCAGCGTGGCGCGTAATAGCTGGTAATGTAGGGAATAGCATCCGGTCGGTCGGGCAAGCTGTGGAGGTGTTCGTCAAGATCTTCTCGCGCCAACGTGCCGCGGAAGGGGATCGAATAATTCACCAGCCGTAACGGATGGTCGGCCACGTCCAGAATCCGGCGACCGTCGGGGGCTATCACATAAGCCTCGCGGACCTCCCATTCCTGGGGGACGGTCCAATCGAAGACCTGCGTGCCGGAAGCGATTTCCCGGCGGTCCAGAGGCATGATCTCGGCCAAGATATCATGGGTGCGGCGCACCCCGGCCCCGGTGATGCTGCGGTGGAGCGGAAACAGGCGTTCCAGCAGGGTCTGGGCGTCGATGCGGTCGTTCATGCCTTCGCTGCCAGCTTCGCCGCCAGTTCCGCCACCACGGCTGTCTCGCTCAGCATACGGATGGTCTCTGAGTGGCTGAAGGATACGGCGAAGTCCTGTTCCAGGCGCTCGATCAGGGCCATATGACCCAAGGAATCCCACTTTTCCACAAGCTCGGTGTCCAGCCTCGTCGGCAGGGCCGCGGGGTCCAGTTCGAACAGTTGGACCAACAAGTCGCGGACGCGGGAAGCGAGGTCGTCGCGGTGGTGCATGGGTTATTCCTTTGCTTCGACCATCGTCTTGAGGGCGATGCGGTCGATCTTGCCGTTGACGTTGCGGGGCAGATCACCTTCGACCACGAAAATACGGGAGGGAACCATGTAACCGGGCAGGCTGCGGGCCAAGTCATGGGACAGGTCCTTCTCGGCCAAGCCCCTGCGACCTGTGACGAAGGCAATCAGGCGTTTGTCGTAGCCTTCGTCGCCGATGGCGATCACAGCAGCATCCCGAACCCTTTCGTCACGCTCGATGGCGTGCTCGACTTCCTTCAGTTCGACCCGGTGGCCGCGCACCTTGATCTGGCTGTCGGCCCGTCCGACATAGACATGCAGCCCGTCCGGGCGCTCCCGTAGCAGGTCTCCGGTCCGGTAGACCCGGCTTGGCAGGACGGGATCACGGGGATCGGGGACGAAGACGGCGTCGGTCTGGAAGGGGTTGGCCCAGTAGCCGGGCGAAAGCTGCGAACCGGCGACCACGTTTTCCCCGACCTCGCCCAGATTCGCCGGGTGGTCGCCGTCCAGCAGCGTGACCCGGGTTCCTGGCAAAGGATGTCCGACCGGAACGGGCTGTTCCGGGTCAAGATCGGCAGGAATGGCGTACCAGTGGGAGACGATGGCCGTCTCCGTGGTGCCGTACATATTGAAGACCCGGCTTCGCGGATGGGCATCGTACCAAGCCCGCACTAGGCGGGGCGGCAGGGCCTCGCCGGTCAGCAGCAGATGGGAGACGCTCTCCAATTCCAGATGGGCAAGTTGGCCGGAATCGCGAATGCTAGCGATCACGCTGGGTACGGTGAACAGCACGTTGATCCGCTGGTCGCGCAGGAACAGCCCGGGATCGATACGATACTTGCGCTTGTTGAAGGGGACGATAGCCCCCCCCCGTGCCCAGCCGTGGAACAAGTCGAAAATCGACGGATCGAAGGTCAGGTCCGAGAAATGGGCGAAACGCGCCCCTTCGGGAATGGCGAAGAATTCGTCGCAAAGGGACAGGAACTGGGTGGTGTTCCGATGCAGGACCATCACGCCCTTCGGGGTTCCTGTCGAGCCGGAGGTGAAGACGATATAGGCCAAGTCTTCCGGGGTGGAAGCGACGCGGCCGGGGCAATCCGGCGAGGCGGCGGCCAATTCGGCCTCTCCCGGCAGACCCTGGCCCTGTGCCTTGTCGCCCAAGGCGACCAGGGGCACCGGCAGGCCGTCGTCCCGCAAGCGGCGGGCGGCGGCCAAGTGGGTGCCGTCCACCACCAGGGCGACAGGCCTGAGGGTTTCGATCAGGAACTTCAACCGGTCGTGGGGAAAGGCTCCGGACAGGGGAACCCAGCAGGCCCCGGCCTTCAGGGCGCCAAGGACGGCGGCATAGGCGTCGGCATTCTTTTCGGTGAGGATGCAGACCCGCCGGTTGGGGCCTGCCTCCAGGCCGCGCAGCAGGTGTGCCAGGCGGTTGGCCCGGGCCTCCAGGTCCCCATAGGACGTGGCGGTGCCATGGTCGTCCACGGCGATGGCTTTCGGCCGGGATCGGGCGGTGCGTTCGAAGAAGTCCTGCTGGTAGAAGAGCATTATGGCTATCTCCGGCTCGGATCAGGCAATGGGAGGCTGGCTGGGCGCATAGGCTGGCGGCTCGTCCAGGAAGTAATGGATGTCCTCCTTCAGGGCGGCGACGCCTTCCCGGTACGCATCCGACATGCGCAGGGCGCGGGCCACGCCGCCACCGAGAGGGGCTTCCCGCAAGATGCCGCGTTCGCGCAGGCGCTGTTCGAAGCGCCCCAGGGCGTAATCGCGGGAACAATGCAGAAAGCGGAGCGTCGTGACCACCGGCGGGTCGAAGGGCCGGCCATCGTCGGTCACCGGCGCAGAAAACAGCTTGTTGTAGACATAAGGAACGCCGAAACGGTGCTCGATATAGCGGGCCAGGGTCATGAACATCAATCCGCAGCCCAGGAACAGCATCTCGGCGTCCAGTTGGAACAACCGATCCCAGGCGGAATCGGCCCCGAAGGCGGTGGCCGTACCGCCATCGCAGATGAATTCAGCCTGGGGACCCAGGGCGGCGACGCTGAAGATCGGGTTGAGCGACCGGCAGATGCCGGGAAATCCCAGGAAGCTGGCCGGGACCACGCCCAGAAGCTTGCTGGGCGGCGTATGCCTGAGATCGAAGACTCCGGTCTTCCCGTAGTCCCAGTTGGCGGCCGGCATGGCCAAAGTGCCATCGGGCGCAATCCGGTCCAGCAGGGCTTGGATTACCACCGGGGGCTGCTCTCTCAGCGGCACTCCTTCCAGGCGGCCGATCTCGAACAGGGAGGAATGCAGTACCAGGGTGCCGGCACCCCGGCGGATGCCGATGGCATCCAGGGCGTCATCCAGATCGGCAAGGCTGTAGGTGTCCTGGCTCACGGTTCGTCGTGCCCGTCCAAATACCAGGTCAGCATGGTGCCGTCTGGCTCCTCTACCACGCTTTCCGGCTTGGCCCAACTGGGGTTCCAGCGCTGCCGATCCTGGATCTTGAAGCCGGAGCGCAGTAGGACGGCGTTATCCGATTCGCGGCGATCAACGACCGCCCCTTGGTAGAGCACGATCTTGCCGATATCGCTGAGCACCGCGTAACGAGGTTTGCCGCGCCCAGAGAATTCGCCGCAGGATGAAATCCGGAGCGCCAAATCCAGCCCTTTGGCCAACGAGGTACGATGGTGGCTCATGCCCATCATGGGGATGGCATGGAACAGGTAGTGGGCCTCGATGCCGTGCTTGCGCAGCAGGGAATAATGTTCCACCAGGGTGTCGAAGTCGTCGTTGACTCCCTTCAGCAGGGGGTGCTGGTTGTAGATGCGAAACCCAATATCCTGCAAACGCTTTATGGCGTCTGTCGACTCGGTCCAGAACTCGACAGGATGGTTGACGTTTACCCCCAGTTCGAACCGGAAGTCCGGGAAGGTGGTGAACATCTCCAGCATCGCCTCGTCGATGCGGTCCGGGTCCTGGAAAGGAACACGGCTGCCAATGCGCACGGTGCGGATATTGGGGGCGTGGCGGGCAAGTTCGGTGAGAGTGTGCCGGAGGAGCGGCAGGGACATCAGGGGATCGCCGCCGGTGATCAGGACCTCGTCCAGGTCGTCCCGCTGGCCGGCGGAACCGATGTAGCGTGCCGCGTGGGTGATGTCGTCCCGGCCCATGGTCTGGATGGGATACTGGCCGCGCAGGCACCACCGGCAATGGGCGGCGCAGACCGTGGTCGGCTCGATCAGGATGGTATGGCGGTAGAGTCGTTCGACTCCCTTCACCGGCCGGCCCTCGAATTCGAGATGCACCACGCACTCGTAATGTCGCCGCCGTTCGTTGGCGTGGATGGCGTCCTCAAGGGGGCTCCGCAGATATTGCCGTTCCAGCGCGCGCCATTCGCGGCTGTCCCGTCCCAGGCGCTGTTCGACGATCCCCATCTTGGCCTTCAAGAAGGGGGAAACCTGCTCGCGAAAGGCTCCATCCCTGGCGCCGGCCATGTCCCGTCAGTCCTTCAGGAAGGTGGTGAGTGTTTGGGAGTCGAGCCACTCCGGATTGCTGTCGCTGGCATAGCGGAAGCCGTCGGTCACCGGACGGCCGCCGGACGGCGAGGCGCGCTCCTCCCACCAGACGAAAGGCGGCTGGATGACGTAGCGATCATCAAGTTCGACGGTGGTGCGGGCGTCGTCCTCGGTGATCATCACCTCGTGCAGCTTCTCGCCCGGACGGATGCCGACTAGCTTGTGCGGCAGGCCGGGCGCCATGGTCCGCGCCAGATCGACGATGCGCATGCTGGGAATCCTGGGCACGAAGATCTCGCCGCCCTGCATGGTCGCCAGACTGGACAGCACGAAGTTGACACCTTGCTGCAGGGTGATCCAGAAGCGGGTCATGCGGTCGTCGGTGATCGGCAAGTGGTCGGCTCCCTGGGCGATCAGGTCGGCGAACAGCGGCACCACCGAACCCCGCGATCCCACCACGTTGCCGTAGCGCACCACGGCAAAGCGGGTTCCGTCGGCCCCCGCCAGGTTGTTGGCAGCGACGAAGATCTTGTCGGAAGCCAGCTTGCTGGCGCCGTAGAGGTTCGATGGATTGGCGGCCTTGTCGGTGGACAGGGCGACCACCCGCTTGACGTCGTTGCGCAGTGCCGCGTTGACGACGTTCTCGGCCCCCCAGACGTTGGTATGGATGCATTCGAAGGGATTGTACTCGGCGGTTGGCACCTGCTTCAAGGCGGCGGCGTGGATCACGTAGTCGACGCCCCGCATGGCCATTTCCAGTCGCCGTTCGTCGCGCACGTCGCCGATGAAGTAGCGCATGGCCGGATAACGCTCGGTGGGCAGGTCGCGGGCCATCTCGAATTGCTTCATCTCGTCGCGCGAGAAGACGATGACGCGGCGGGGCTTGAAGCGCTCGAGGATGGTGCGCACGAATTGTTTGCCGAAAGAGCCGGTACCGCCGGTCACCAGGATCGTGCGGTCGTTCAGATCGATGGTGCTACCGTCGAAGTCGCGGATAATGGGGGAATTGGCCATGGGGGTGACAGTCCTCGCGGGTCGGAAAGGGGTCAGGGAGCGATTTCGCGGATGACCTCGAAAGCCTCCGCTGCGGAAAGGCCGGCCTGGACACCGCGCAGGCGGGCCAGGGCCGCCACGGCCTCGCGGGAGCGGGCGTGGGGGAAGGGACGCATTTCGGCGGCATAGCGGTCGATGGCCGCCAGCTTGCGGTCCAGCGTCTCTTCGATGCCTAGGTAGCGGGTGGGGCGGAAAGCCGGGCCAGTGGCCGGAGTCGACCACTCGGTCGACGATAGGGTCTCAAAGGCATAGAGCCGCCGCACTGGGCTACCGGGCAGCGGCCGGCAGGCGGTCGCTGCGGCCTGATGAACCAAACGGTGGTCCAGGTTCAGATCAGAACCGTGGTGGGTGTAGACGGTCTCGGGCGCCAGGACCTCGACATGCCGTTCCACTTCCTGCACCAGGTCGAGCAGGTCGAGACGGTCCAGGCGGTTGTCGGGCAGGCCCGCCAGGATCGGCGGCCGCGCGCCCAGGATCGCCGCCGCTTCCCGCGCCGTTGCCCGAAGATGGGCCAGGGCGACCCCGGCGTCGGCCTTGCCGGGACGGGAGGTTACGCCTTCGGCCAGGATGAGGATATGGACATCGTCGCCGGCATCGGCATGGCGGGCGATGGTGCCGCCGACGCCTAGGATCTCGTCGTCGGGATGTGCGGCTACGATCAGAACCGTCGCCATGGGGCCCTCTTATTCCTGGGAATGTCCGGCACGCCGGTCGGCGGCCAACGATTTCTTGAGCCCTTCCAAGGGATCGAAACCGGCGTTGATCCGCGCCAGTTCCGGTTCCCGCAGGACCACGGCCAGGGCGGCCTTCCAGGCGAAGGCGGCCGGGCCTGCGGGCAGGCGGGCGTAGATTTCCTTCAGGAAGGCATAGTCCTCGGGATGATCCAAAGTCCAGCGCCGAAAATGATGGTCGCCGTCGGGGCAGGGCAGATTGGCCTTGCGGGCTTCCGGGTGGTTGCGGATGAAGGGGCCCACATGTTCACGTTCGGACGGCTTGACCGCCTCGCGGGCGGCGCCTTCCAGCCAGGCGCGGGGGAAGGCCTCGCAGTCCAGGCCGTGCGGCCAGGTGGCCGGCATGTTGTTGCAGGCATAGGCGGCATCCGTCGCCGCCCGCAGGGCCAGGACCTGGCCGCAGACCTCGGGATCGATGAGCGGACAGTCGCTGGTCACCCGCAAAATCACGTCGGCGCCCGCCATTTCCGCCGCCTTGCGATAGCGGTCCAGTACGTCGGTTTCCGAACCCCGGCAGACCGGGACGCCGCAGCGTTCCGCTTCCGCCGCCACCGGATCGTCGGCGGCGTTGTCGGGGACGGCGCAGACCACCCGGTCGACGCCGGGAACGGCGCGGCAGCGTTCCAGCACCCGGGCCAGCACGGTGACGCCGCCCAGGTCCAGCAGCACCTTGCCGGGCAGGCGGGTCGATCCCAGGCGGGCCTGGACGATGGCGGCCGTGGTCATGCCAGGACCTCGGCCAGGGCGGCGGTCACCCGCTGGACGTCGGCTTCCGTGATGGCGGCCGACAGGGGCAGGGACAGGCAGCGTTCGTAGTAGCGGGCGGAACCGGGCAGGGGCGTCTCGCCGTAGCGGTCCCGGTAATAGGCCTGCCAGGCCACCGGAATGTAGTGGACCTGGGTGCCGATGCCGCGATCCCGCAGCGCCCGCATCACGGCTCCCCGGTCCTTGCCGATGGCGGCGAAGTCGATCAGGGAGATGTACAGATGCCAGCCCGGCCGGCAGCCGGGCACCCGCGCCAGCGACGCCAACCGGGGCGCCAAAGGAGCCAGGCGGGCGTCGTAGGCGGCGACGGCGGCGGCGCGGGCGGCGACGAAGCGGTCCAGCTTGCCCAGCTGCGACAGGCCCAGGGCGCACTGCAGGTCGCTGGCCCGGTAGTTGAAGCCGGGTTCCGCCATCTCGTAGAACCAGGGATTGACTTCCCCGTCCGGCCCGAAGGCCAGGTCGCGGCGGATGAAGTCCCTGGGCTCGCGCACCATGCCGTGGCTGCGCAGCAAGGCCAGACGGGCGGCCAGGGCGGGATCGTTGGCGGTCACCGCGCCGCCTTCGCCCATGGCGACGGTCTTGACCGGATGGAAGGAAAAGACCGTCATGTCCGCGTGGGCGCAGCCGCCCACCCGCCAGGCGCCGTTCCCGTAGGTGGTCCCCAGCGCATGGCAGGCGTCCTCGACCACCGCGCCGCCTTCGCGGCGGGCGATGGCGGCGATGGCTTCCATGTCGCAGGCCTGGCCGGCCAGATGGACGGGAAAGACCGCCTTGACCCGGCGGCCGGCGGCCTTGGCGGCGGCCAGGGCCACTTCCAGGTCTTCCGGCCGCATCAAGCCGCTGTCGGGATCGACGTCGGCGAACTGTACTTCGGCGCCCACGTAGCGGGCGGCGTTGGCCGTCGCCAGGAAGGTGATCGCGGGAACCACCACCCAATCTCCCGGCCCCAGGCCCAGGGCCAGGGCGGCCAAATGCAGGGCGGCGGTGCCGCTGGAACAGGAAACCGCGCCGGATGCGCCCACGGTCTTCGCCAGGGCGGCCTCGAAGGCGGCGACGGCGGGACCGGTGGTCAGCAACTCTCCCCGCAGCGCCGCCGCGACGGCGGCGATGTCGTCGTCTTCCACCACATGGCGGCCGTAGGGCAGGAAATCGGTCACGGAGCCTCCAGGGCGTTCAGGGGAACGCGGACCGGGACCGCGCGGCCCAGCAGGGTCAGGAGCACGGTCACCCGATCCTTGTCGGCCCGGCATTGAAACAGCGCGTCCATGTCGCTGAAGGGGCCGGACTTGATCTGGACCCGGTCGCCCTGGCGGAACGGCGGCGGTTCGTTCAGGTCGACCCAGCCCTCGTCGTCTTCGCGGGCCCGGATGGCCTCTACGATTCCCTCGGGCACCGCCGCCGGCTGGTCGCCGTGGCAGACCAGGTAGCTGACGCCGACCGTCGACAGGATGGCCCGCCAGCGCTGGTTGTCCAGGTCGGCCTCGACGAAGATGTAGCGGGGGAACAGAGGCGCCGGGACGATCTCGGTGCGGCGTGCATGTCGGCGCTGCTTCCGGTAGCGCGGCAGGTAGGCGCCGAAGCCCTGCCGTTCCAGATGCCGGCAGGCCTTTTCCTCTGACTGGGGGTGGGTATGCACGGCGTACCAGTGCTTCACGGCGTCAGCGCGGAGCTTGGCGGGAAACGTGGAGCAGGCGCGGCGCCAGCACCCGTTCCGCGGCGAACAGGCGCGTCATGCGCTCGAAGGTCTCCTGCGGCGCGCCCAGGTCGGTGACGACGATGGCGTCGACGGCGCCCAGTTCGTCGGGGTGGACAGCCACCGGCAGGCCGGCGAAGTGGGAGGTATCGGCAGCCGCATCCAGGAAGCCCACCAAGTCCACTTCGGCGTCGCGGGCGCACAAGGTGGCGATCTCGCCCAGGTCGCCGACGCCGGCCAAGGCGATGCGGCGCCAGCCTTGCTGGGCGCATTGGGTATAGACTTCGCCGCACTGGGTGCGGGCGTGGCGGAAGAAGTCGAAGGACATCGACAGATAGCGCGCCGTCAACTGGGACTTTTCCGCGAAGCCCTGTGGCGTCAGGTAATAGGCGTAACGATTGGCCGGCACCTGTTGCACCTTGACCAGGCCCTTGCGGACGCAGCGCTTAAGGTAGGCGTTGGCAAGCCCCAGGGCGATGCCCAGGTCCTTGGCCATGGAACGTTGGGTCATGGCGCTGTTCTCGTGGATGGCGTTCAGGAGGCCCAGGGTGATGTGGGCCTCCTCGTCCATCGCGGCGGATGAGGATTTGCTGTCGCTCATGGTTCGGACCGGGGAGACGTCGGGTACGCTACCGCCATTCGGGTGAAGGAAGCCTCCTCCCGCCGGCGCGTTCACGGCGCGAACACTAGCTTGTTCAGGCCGTGAACGTCAAGTCCGGGATGGGGGGATTTCGCGGCTTGCGCCAATGCTAGTGTCAGAAATTGTAGGTACCCGCAACACGATTAATATGATAAGGATATCACGTAATCACCGATATCATTTCGATGTTTCACAGCGATGACATGGAGCGCAAGATGACGACAGACGCATTCGTCGTATATGCCGACAAGCTATCCACTTGGTATCCACCCGAGGCCGTCCTCAACAGTTTCCTGAATAACGCCGGGTCTTTCAATCACCTGCTGCTGTCCTTCTGGACCCGCAAGGCCCCGCTGGACGTCGCGCTCGCCTGGTCGAACGGAACGTTTCCGCAGAATGCGATCGACCAGTTCCACCAGGCCGGCATCAAGGTTCTGGTGTCGGCCGGCGGCGCCACCGAAGAGCCGATCACGGCCGATCCCACCGGCGGTGCCGCCTATGGCCGGGCGGTTGCCGAATTCGCCAAGACCTACCGGCTGGACGGCGTCGATTTCGACATCGAGGATATCCACGCGCTTCAGGCGGGCACGGCCACCCAATGGCTGGCGGATGCCACCCGGGCGGTCAAGGACGTGCTTCCGGACGCCGTCGTCACCCATGCCCCGCAGGCCCCCTATTTCATGGGAGCCTACGCTTCCAACTACCTGCAGGTCGACGAGCAGGTGGGCGACCTGATCGATTTCTACAACATCCAGTTCTACAACCAGATGAGCACCGGTTACGATTCCTGTACGACGCTGATCGATCAGGCGGACGGCTGGGCCACCGGGACGGCGGTGAAGCAACTCATCGCCGCCGGAATCCCCCAGACGCGCATCGTCATCGGCAAGCCGATGACGCCGGGCGACGCCGCACCGGGCAATACCGGCTACATGCCGGTCGAGAACCTGGTGGGTTGCCTCGATTACGCGATTCATGCCGGTTCGCGGCCGCGGGGGGTGATGACCTGGCAATGGAACACGGACAACCTTGGCCTGAATGCCACCTGGAGCCAGGCGGTCGCCGGCCCCTTCTAAAGCCGATACCGGCCGATTGACTCGACAAGAGCCGGGGTCTAAGCCTGCGAAATGCTGGACGAACTAGCCTTTCCCGATCTGGCGGCCGGGGCGGCGGCCCTGGCGGACGCCCTGGCCGCGACGGTCGGGGAGGCCATCGCATCCCGCGGCCGGGCATCCATCGCCCTGTCGGGGGGACGGACCCCGGAACGGGTCCTTCCCCGTCTGGCGGCGGCTCCGTTGCCCTGGGACCGGGTGTCGATCACCCTGGCCGACGAGCGCTGGGTCGATCCCGGCCATCCCGACAGCAACGAGGGCTTGGTGCGCCGCTTGTTGCTGGACGGCAGCGCCGGGGATGCCGCGTTTTCCGGGCTGTACACGGGGGCGGCTACGCCCTGGGCCGGGCAGGCCGCCTGCGAGGCCCGTCTTTCCGCCTTTCCCTTTCCTCTGGACGCCGTCTTCCTGGGCATGGGGCCGGACGGGCACATCGCCTCGCTGTTTCCCGCCGAACCGGCCTTGCGGGTCTACCCCGACTGTTCCAGCCGGTGCGTCGCCGCCGCGGGGCCGGCCGGGTCGCACCCGCGCATGAGCTTGTCGCCCCGCGTCCTGCTCGACGCGCGCCGGATTTTCCTGATTCTTTCGGGCACCGACAAGCGGACGGCCTACGAGGCGGCCAAGCGCCCCGGTTCCCTGGTGGAGTTGCCGGTCCGCTTGATCCTGCACCAGGATCGCGTTCCCCTGACGGTCTTCCTTACGCCTTGACGATCTTCCCGTGGCCATTCGGCCCGGCGCGCAACGCGTTGCGGGTGTCGACCACCAAAGGCAGGGCTTCAGCCAGGGCGGCATAGTCGATGCCGTCGTGGTCGGTGCAGATCAGGGCCGCGTCGAAGGCCAGGGCGAAGCCGGCGGGCTCCCAGGCCACGGATTCGCGGCCGGCGAGACTGGCATGCTCGCGGGTCGGACCGATGACGGGGATGAAGGGATCGTGATAGGCGACCTGGGCACCGCGCTCCTCGAGAAGCTCGATCAGTTTGAGCGCGGGACTTTCCCGCATGTCGTCCACGTTCTTCTTGTAGGCGATGCCGAGCAACAGGATGCGGGCACCCTTGATGCTCTGGCCGAGGCGGTCGCTCAACGCCCTCACCAGGACGTCGATCACGTAGTAGGGCATCGACGTGTTGATCTCCCCCGCCAACTCGATGAAGCGGGTGGCGATGTCGAACTCGCGGGCCTTCCAGGTCAGGTAGAACGGATCGATGGGAATGCAGTGCCCGCCCAGGCCGGGTCCGGGATAGAAGGGCATGAAGCCGAAGGGCTTGGTCTTGGCGGCGTCGATGACTTCCCAGACGTCGATGCCCATGCGGGCGAAGACCACCTTCAATTCGTTGACCAGGGCGATGTTGACCGACCGGAAGATGTTTTCGGTCAGCTTCACCGCCTCGGCCGTTTCCATGGAAGACACGGGCACCACGCGATCCACCGCCCCGGAATAGAGGGCGGAAGCCAGCGCCAGGGCATCGGGGCCGTCGCCGCCCACCACCTTGGGGATCGTGGTGGTGGTATGGACGGCGTTGCCGGGGTCCTCGCGCTCGGGCGAGAAGGCGAGGAAGAAGTCGCGGCCGCTCTTCAAACCGCCCCGTTCCAGGATCGGCCGCATGTCGCCGGACGTAGTACCGGGATAGGTGGTCGATTCAAGGACGATCAACTGCCCGGGCCGCAGGGTCTTGGCGATGGTCTCGGTGGTCGATACGATGAAGCTGATGTCGGGTTCGCGTTGCCGGGTCAGCGGCGTCGGCACGCAAACCACGATGGCGTCCATGGCGCCCAGGCCGGAAAAGTCCTCGGTGGCGCGGAAGCGGCCCCGCGCGACGGCGGCGGCGACGCGGGCTGCCGGGATGTGGCGCAGGTAGCAGCGGCCGGCGGCCAGATATTCCCGCTTGGTGGGATCGATGTCGAACCCGGTGGTGTCGAACCCGGCTTCGACGAAGGCGAGCGCCAGGGGCAGGCCGACATAGCCCAGCCCGATGACGCCGATCCGGGCCTCGCGGTTCTCGAACCGCTTTCTCAGTTCCTCGACGGTCATGGCCGATCCCCCGATGCCGCTTCCGGCGCCGTCTTAATCCTCCGCGATGGGCTCGTCCAGCCCATAGTCGCGGGATGCGGGCCTTCCTTCCAGGTCCCAGAAGCGCATGGGCGACAGGCCGCCGCCCGGACGCTTGGCGCCCAGGTTGTCGGCGGTGAGGGCCTCGCCCTTGCGGATGGGGCGGATCGCCACCAGGCTGCGCCGGGCCACGGCGCGGGTCTCCAGTTCGGAGGACCGGGGCGTCTTGACGCCGTCGCCCAGCGCCGCCTCCACCTGACGGATTCCTTCGACCATGGCCGCCAGTTCGCCGGGCTCCAGGGATGCCCGGTGGTCCGGACCCGGCAGGCCGCGGTCCAGGGTGAAGTGCTTCTCGACGACCGTGGCGCCCAGGGCCGTTGCGGCCAGGGCGGCGGCAATGCCCGGCGTATGGTCGGAAAAGCCGACCGGCAGGCCGAAGGCTGCGCGCATCGTATCCATGGCCCTGAGATTGACGTCCTGGAACGGCGCCGGATACTCGCTGGTGCAATGGAGCAGGGTGATCCGGTCCCGCAGGATCGCCAAATCTTCCGGAACGGGACCTTTCTTGCCCCCATAGCCCCAGGCGAGAAGACCGAGGGCGTCCCGGACCTCGTCCAGGGTGCTCATGCCGGTGGACAGGATGATGGGGCGGCCGCTCTGGGCGGCACGCACCAGGAAAGGCCCGTTGGTGATCTCGCCCGAAGGAAGTTTGAGAACCGGCACATCGAGTTCTTGCACCAGGAAATCCAGGCTCGCCTCATCGAAGGGCGAGGCCAGGAAGCGGATGCCGCGTTCGCTGCAGCGTTCGGCCAGAACACGGAAATCGTCTTCGCCCAGTTCCAGGCCGCGTAGCATCTCGACCTGGGATTCCGCCCCGGCCGTGGTCCGGCGCTGGTAGCCGGCCTTGGGGGCGGCGGCGGTGGCCAGGGCCGCCGCCTTGAAGATCTGGAACTTCACGGCGTCCGCACCGGCCTGGGCGGCCGCCTCCACCAGATCGAGGGCCAAGGCCAAGTCGCCGTTGTGATTCACGCCCGCCTCGGCGATCACGAAGACGCCCATTGTCAACCTCCCGCCTGATCGACGAAGCGCTTGCGGGTCAGGCCCGCCAGCGGCACGGACTTGAGAATCGCCTTGATCCGGCCCGCGGCCCCCCCGCCCCCGTAAGGCGGGGTCTGGGCCTTGGCGCGGGCCCGGAAGCCGGGCGTCAGGGCTTGCCGGATCGCCGCGCCGATGGCTTGGCGGTCCGGGGCGCAATCGATCACCGATTCGGCATGGGGGCGGCCCTTCTGGCGGTCGCCGACGTTGATCGTCGGCACGCCGGCCGCGGGAGCCTCGATGATCCCGCTCGACGAATTGCCGATCACTGCGTCGGCCAGGCGCATCAGGCTCAGGTAGCGGCGCTGGCCCAGGGATTCGCGGAAGGCGGCCCGTTCCGGATGATCCTGGACGAAGCGGGCGATGGCGGCGGCCACCGCGTCGCGGCCGGGATCGGCGTTGACTCCGGTAAAGACGACCCGGGCGCCCGGAAAGGATTCCAGAGCTCCCAGGAACTCGGCCGTCGCTTGGACCGGCGGTCGGTCGCCCAGAGTCTCGGGATGGTAGGTCGCCAGGAACAAGGGCGCGGTCAGGGACAGGCCCAGGTCCGCCTCCAGGACCTCGCGCGGCAGGGGAGCCAACTCGGCGAGGGCGTCGACCCCCGGCGCCCCGACCACGAAGATGCGTTCCGGTTCCTCGCCCAACTGGCGGACCCGGCGGGCGAAGACCTCGGCGGCGACGAAATGGAGACTCGCCATCTTGGTGACCGCGTGGCGGATGTCGTCGTCGATCACCCCTTCGGTCAGTTCGCCGCCGTGGATATGGGCGACGGGGATTCCCTGGACCAGGGCGGCCTGGACCGCGGTCAGGATCTCGAAACGATCGCCCAGCACCACCACGACGTCGGGACGAAGACGGTCCAAGGCTTCGGCCATGCCCAGCAGGCCCCGTCCCATGGCACGGGCGGTGGTAAGGCCCGAATCATCATCGAGGCCCAAGGGCACCTCTGCATCCGGGACGAAGCCGTCGGCAAGAATCTCGTCGACCGTATGGCCGAAGCGGGATTCCAGATGCATGCCGGTGGCGAGAATCTGCAGCCGCAGGGAGGCATCGTCGCGGACGGCCGCCATCAGCCCCTTGAGCAGGCCATACTCGGCGCGGGTGCCCGTAACCACCGCGATGCGGCGTGCCGGAACGTCCATGACAGCGATCCTCCGCCGAAGAGGGTAGCCGTCCGGTGCCGCGGGATCAAGGCGGGGGGCACCAGGGCTGGCGCTTGCGGCCCCCGTAGGGCCGCGCCAAGCCGGCGCCGATTAAGGTCTGGGCGCAGTCGGTGCCTGCGGCCGTGGCCACCCTGGCCAGCACCCGGCCGCCATACTTGTCGTCGCGCACTTCGTGCAGGAACACGGGTCCGCCGGCTACCGAGGCCTCCAGCAGGTCCTTGGCCTTGGCGGCAAGGCGCCGTTCCTCCTCGCAAGCCCCATGCAGCTCGGGGGCGTCGATGCCGAGAATCCGCACCCGGGTTTCGACCTCCACCCCCACCCAGGGGCGGGCGCGGACCAGCAGGGTGTCGCCGTCCATCACCCGGACGACCCGGGCCTCCACCGGCCCCGGCACCGGGCCGCGCAGGCCGCTGGCGGCGGCCAGCAGGTCGCCGTCGGGGGCAGGCCCCCCGGCGATGCCCGCCAGAACGACGGCGATACGGGCGGTCCAATCGACCCACATGGCAACATACCCCTTGGACGAGCGTCATAGGACATTATACAATGTCGGCGTCAGAAAACAAAGTGTAAACATAACCAGCCCAAGAGTTCCGGGTGATGCCAGGCAACAATTTGAATTATATGGGTTTTGTCCGGGCGGATCAGAAGTCTATGCAGCGGCCGTTCTTCTCCCAGTCGCCGTAGCGGGTGGGTTCGGGACCCTTGGGGCCGCCAATCTCGCGCGGCTTGGCGGGTTCCGCCGCGGGCGGCTGGGGCGGCTCGGGAAGGGGCGGGGGCGCCGGCGCGCCCTTGCGATCGTCCGTCATGGGACTACATTAGCAGCGATGCGCTCCTCTGGCGATACGGAGACGACTAGGCCATGAACTACACCCGCACTGCGCTCTTGCTGGCCGGCCTGACCGGCCTGTTCCTGGCCGTCGGCTACCTGATCGGCGGCGAGGCAGGCATGGTGATCGCCCTGGGTCTCGCCCTGGCCTCCAACCTGTTCGCCTACTGGAATTCTGATCGCATGCTGCTGGGGATGTACAACGCCCGCGAGGCCAGCCACCAGGAGGCCCCCGAGCTGTATGGGCTGATCCGCGAGTTGGCGGCCAACGCCGGCCTGCCCATGCCGCGGGTCTACGTGATCGACGATCCCCAGCCCAACGCGTTTGCCACCGGCCGCGACCCCGAACATGCCGCGGTGGCGATCAACACGGGCCTGATGAACATCCTGTCGCGCGAGGAAGTGGCCGGCGTCATGGCCCACGAACTGGCCCATGTGAAGAACCGCGATACGCTTATCATGACCGTCACGGCGACCATCGCCGGCGCCTTGGGCATGCTGGCCAACTTCGCCATGTTCTTCGGCGGCCATCGGTCCGGCGAAGATGGGCGGGGCGGGGTGGGGCCCATCGGCGGCATCGTCATCATGATTCTCGCTCCCATCGCCGCCATGCTGGTGCAGATGGCGATCTCGCGCACCCGCGAATACGCGGCCGACCGGGAAGGGGCGCGCATCTGCGGCAATCCCCTGTGGTTGGCCTCGGCCCTGGAACGCCTGGAAGCGGGTGCGGCCCATATCCGCAATGAAACCGCCGAAGCCAATCCGGCCACGGCGCACCTGTTCATCGTCAATCCCCTGAGCGGGGCCTCGCTGCAGAGCCTGTTCTCGACCCATCCGGCCATTGAAGACCGTGTGGCGCGCCTGCGCACCCTGGCCGGCGGCGCCGGCCGCCCGGCCGTTCGCGGCCCCTGGGGTTGATTCGATCAGATTCAGATGTTGTAGCGGTCGGCCTTGTAGAGGGCCAGGTTGGCTGGTTCGCGGAACCATTCGACGGTTTCCGCAAGCCCACGCCGCAAACCGTCCAGGCCCCCGTACTCCGGCGTCCAGCCCAGCAGGTCGCGGGCTTTCGAATTGTCGGCCCATAACCGTTCCACCTCGCTCAAGGCGGGACGGATGCGCAGATCGTCGGTCTCGACGTCCAGGTCGCAGCCGACGACCTCGGCGATCAGGCGGGCGGTGTCGCCGATGGAAATCTCGTAGTTGCTGCCGATGTTGACCACTTGGCCCACGGCCCTGGTGTTGTCGGCCAGCAGGGCGAAGGCCCGGGCGCTGTCCTTGACGTAGTTGAAATCGCGCGTGGGATGCAGCGATCCCAGTCGGATCTTCCGCCGTCCGGACAGCAACTGGGCGATGATGGTGGGAATGACGGCGCGCGCCGATTGGCGGGGGCCGTAGGTGTTGAAGGGGCGGATGACGGTCACCGGCAGGCCGAAGCTCAGGTGGTAGGCGAGCGCCATCTGGTCGGCCCCGATCTTGGTTGCCGAATAGGGCGACTGGCCTTGCAGGGGGTGGTCCTCGGTGATGGGCACGAAGCGGGCCGTGCCGTAGACCTCGCTGGTCGAGGTCTGAACCACATGGCCGATGCCTTGGTCGCGGGCCGCTTGCAGAACGTTGAGCGTCCCCGCGATGTTGGTTTCCACGTAGGTGGCGGGCGAATGGTAGGAATAGGGGATGGCGATCAAGGCCGCCAAGTGCAGCACCGTGTCGCAGCCCTTCATGGATTCGCGCACCCCGTGGGGATCGCGGACGTCGCCGGCGAAGACCTGGATGGACTTCTTCACCGCAGGCGGGGAATGGTCCAGCCAGCCCCAGGAATTGAAGGAATTGTAGAGAACGAAGGCCCGCACCTCGTACCCCTCGGCGACGAGGCGTTCCACCACGTGCGAGCCGATGAAGCCGTCGGCACCGGTGACCAGAATTCTGTCCATGACCGAAGAGTAGGCAGCGAAGGGCTTGCGGTCAAATCCAATGCGAGGCATGAGAGGGGCATGGCTTCCGACATCGCCGCCCGCGCCGCCGCCCTCGATCTTTTGGCCGCCGTGCTCGACCGCCACCGGCCTCTTGACGAATCGCTGGATTCCCATCGGGGGCTCGCGGCCTTGTCGACGCGCGACCGCGGCTTCGCCCGCCTGCTGGTCGCCACCGTGCTTCGCCGCCTGGGCCAGATCGACGCCCTGATCGCCGGCTGCCTGGATAAGCCCCTTCCGGCCAAGGCGGCGGGGGCGCGCGACATCTTGCGCTTAGGCGTCGCCCAGCTGCTGTTCCTGGACGTGCCGGCCCATGCGGCGCTGGATACCTCGGTGCGCCTGACGGCCGGCGATGCCCGCCTGGGCGGCTTCAAGGCGCTGATAAACGCGGTGCTGCGGCGCCTGCAGCGCGAGGGCGCCGCCTTGATCGCCGGACAGGATGCGCCCTGCCTGAACACCCCGGACTGGCTCTGGGATTCCTGGGTCGCGACCTATGGGGAAGAGACGACTCGCCACATTGCCGACGCCCATCTGGCCGAGGCCCCGTTGGACATCACGGCCAAGGGCGACCCGGCCGCCTGGGCCGCGAAGCTGGAAGCCGATATCCTGCCGACCGGTTCCTTGCGCCGGACGGCCGGGGGTGCCGTCCAGGATCTGCCGGGCTTTGCCGAGGGCGCTTGGTGGGTCCAGGACGCCGCCGCCGCCCTGCCCGTCCGTCTGCTGGGCGATGTCGCCGGAAGGGCCGTGATCGACCTTTGTGCCGCGCCGGGGGGCAAGACGGCGCAATTGGCCGCCGCCGGGGCCCGGGTGACGGCCATCGACCGTTCGGCCCCCCGCCTTCTTCGCGTGCGCGAGAACCTGGACCGCCTGCATCTGGACGCCGATCTGGTGGCGGCCGACGGGGAAACCTGGCGGCCCGCGGCCCCGGCCGATGCCGTCCTGCTGGACGCCCCCTGTTCGGCCACCGGTACCATTCGCCGCCATCCCGACGTCGCCCGGCTCAAGCGGCCCGAGGACGTGGCGAAAATGGCCCAGGCCCAGGCGCGGCTGTTGGCGGCGGCCGTGGAAATGGTCAAGCCGGGCGGTATGATCGTCTATTGCTCCTGTTCCCTGCAGCCTGACGAAGGGCCGGCCCATCTGGTGCCGCACCTGCCGGTGGAGCGGGTCCGCTTGCGGGCGGAAGAGGTCGGAGGGCGGTACGAACTCCTGACCCCGGCGGGGGACCTGCGAACTCTGCCCAGCCAGGGCATGGATGGCTTCTTCGCCGTCCGCCTGCGCCGCTTGTGACCTTGCTCAGGAAGGGCGGCCATAGTAGACATACCGCTCAAAGGAGCGCAGGCCTTGACGCAGAAAGCCACTTTCCACGAAAGTCTCGACCGCAAGGACGAAGCCAAGATGGGATCGGAGCGATCCTTCGGCTTCGTCTTTACGGCGATCTTCGCGATCATCGGGCTTTGGCCCCTGATGGTGGGGGAGCCTGCCCGGCTCCTGGCCCTGGGTGCCGCCTTCTTCTTCTTGGCGCTCGCCCTGGCGGTACCGGCGGCACTGAAACCTCTGAACCGGGCTTGGTTCCGTTTCGGCATGCTGCTGCACAAGGTGATGACTCCCCTGATTATGGGCCTGATGTTCTTCGGCGCCTTTCTCCCTACCGGCCTGATCATGCGGGCTCTCGGCAAGGATCTTCTCCACCTGAAGTTCGACCCCAAGGCCGACAGTTACTGGATCGAACGGTATCCGCCTGGTCCGGCGCCGGAATCCCTGCGCAACCAGTTCTAGGAGCACGTTCCCATGTCCTTCCTGAAGGAGCTATGGTCCTTCCTGAAAATGCGCAAAAAGTTCTGGCTGCTGCCCATCATCGTGATGATGGCGCTGTTCGGCGGTCTGATCGTGCTGAGCCAGGGTTCGGCGGTGGCCCCCTTCATCTACACCCTGTTCTAGGCCCATGCGCATCCTTGGCATATCGGCCTTCTACCACGACAGCGCGGCGGCGCTGGTCGGGGACGGCCAAGTGGTCGCGGCGGCCCAGGAGGAACGCTTCACCCGCAAGAAGCACGATGCCGGTTATCCCTCCCATGCCATCGAGTACTGCCTGCGCGAGGCGGGCTGCACCCTGGACGACATCGATTTCGTCGCCTTCTACGACAAGCCATTCCTGAAGTTCGAGCGGCTGCTGGAGACCTACGTGGCCTTCGCGCCGCGCGGCTTCCGGTCGTTCCGCATGGCGATGCCGCTGTGGTTGCGTGAGAAGCTGTTCCAGAAGGACCTGCTGTCCAGGAAGCTGAAGGAACATGCCCCCGGCTTCGACTGGATGAACAAGCTCCTGTTCGCCGAACACCACCTGAGCCACGCCGCCTCCGCCTTCTTTCCCTCGCCCTTCGACAGGGCCGCGGTGCTGACGCTGGACGGCGTGGGCGAATGGGCGACCACCTCGCTGGCCATGGGCGACGGCCACCGGCTGGAAGTGGTCAAGGAGATACATTTCCCCCATTCCCTGGGCCTGCTCTATTCGGCCTTCACCTACTATACGGGCTTCAAGGTCAACTCGGGCGAATACAAGGTCATGGGCCTGGCCCCCTACGGCGAGCCCAAGCATGCCGGCCTGATCCTGGACAAGCTGATGGACCTGAAGCCCGACGGCAGCTTCCGTTTGGACCAGTCCTACTTCGACTATTGCACCGGGCTGACCATGACCAACGACCGCTTCGCCGACCTGTTCGGCGGGCCGGCCCGCAAGCCCGACGAGCCGCTGACCCAGAAGCACATGGACCTGGCGGCCTCGGTCCAGGCGGTGACCGAGGAGGTCATGCTGCGCCTGACCCGTTCCATCGCCGCCGAGACGGGGGCGGAAAACCTGTGCCTGGCCGGCGGCGTGGCGCTGAACTGCGTCGCCAACGGCAAAGTGCGGCGGGACGGCAAGTTCAAGAACATCTGGATTCAGCCGGCGGCCGGCGATGCCGGCGGCGCCCTGGGGGCCGCCCTGGCCGCCTATCACATCCACAAGGACGGTCCGCGTCCGGTCCTCTCGGGTCTGGACGCCATGCGGGGTTCCTACCTGGGGCCCGCCTTCGAGCAGGCGGACATCGAGAAGCGTCTGACCGCCGCGGGCGCCAGGTTCTCGGCCTTGAAGCCCGAGGAGACCATCGCCGCCACCGCTCGGGCGCTTGCCGACGGCAAGGCGGTGGGCTGGCTGCAGGGGCGCATGGAATTCGGGCCGCGCGCCCTGGGCGGCCGTTCCATTTTGGGCGATCCGCGTTCGCCCTCCATGCAGAAGATGCTCAATCTGAAGGTCAAGTACCGGGAATCCTTCCGGCCCTTCGCGCCTTCCGTGTTGCGCGAGGACGTGGCCGGCTGGTTCGAGTTCGACGGCGATAGCCCCTACATGCTGCTGGTGGACGGGGTGAGGGAAAGCCGCCGCCGCGTCATGACCGCCGAGGAACAGGCCCTATTCGGCATCGCCAAGCTGAACGTGGCGCGTTCGGAAATCCCGGCCGTGACCCATGTGGACTATTCGGCCCGCATCCAGACGGTCCATGCCGAGACCAATCCGCGCTACCACGCGCTGATCTCCCGCTTCAAGGAACTGACCGGCTGTCCGGTACTGGTGAACACCAGCTTCAACGTGCGGGGCGAACCCATCGTCTGCACGCCGGAGGACGCCTTCCGCTGCTTCATGGGCACCGGGATCGAGATCCTGGTCTGCGGCGATTGCTTCCTCCGGAAGGAAGATCAGGACCCGGCCCTGGCCGCTGACTACAAGAACGCCTTCGAGCTGGACTGAGGCTCCACATGGTCTTTCCCGCCACCCTGGAGGGACAGGCGGCCGCGGCCCTCGCGGCCGTGGCCCTTATCGCTCCGCCGTTGGCCTACGTGGCCCCCCTGGGGCTCGCGCCGCTGGCCTATGGCGGAGCCGCCCTGGCGCTATCCATCGCCCTGACTTGGCGGGTGCGGCCCTTTCATCTGCCGCCGGCCGTCGGGTTGCCCCTTCTGCTGTTGGGGGTTTGGGCCCTGGCGTCGTCCTTGTGGGCCGTGGATTCCGCGGCGGCGATCCAAGGGGCCTTGCGCTTCCTTGCCGGCAGCGCGGCCGGCGCCCTTCTCTTCGGGTTGGCCCGCCGCCTGGACGACGCGGGGCGGAAGACGGTCCGGCGGGCCTGGATGACGGGGATCGCGATCAACGCGATTCTTTTGGCGCTGGAGTTCCTTACCGGCGGCGAGGTCAGCCGTCTGGTCCTTCGCAATCCGGAATGGGAGCGCCGGGAAATCTTCTGGCTCAACCGCGATCTCGCGTTCCTGGCCTTGCTGGCCTGGCCGATGATGTTGGGCGTCGGACGGGGGCCGGCCCGCCTTCTCGGTCTTGCCGCCTTGCCCGCCCTGGCGGCGGTGGCGTTGGCCATCCATTACAACACCGGCCTTCTGGCCCTAGGCGCGGGGGGAGCCGCGGCCGTGGCGGCATGGGTTCTCGGCCGTCGTGCCGGGGATGTCCTGGGGGGATTGGCGGCGGCGGCGATCCTGGCGGCGCCTTTGCTGACGGCCACCCTGCTCGCTCCCGACCGGCTGCAGGAGAGGGAGATCGTTCTTCCCAATTCCGCGTACCATCGCGCCATCATCTGGAATTTCGCCGTCGACCGCATCGCCGAACGGCCCTGGCTGGGCTGGGGCATGGCGGCCTCGCCGCGCATCCCGGGCGGCAACCGGGAAATCCATATGGACGTGGCTTCGACGGGTGCCCGATTCGACGCCCAGGTCATGCCTCTCCATCCCCATAACATTCCCCTTCAGGTCTGGCTCGAACTGGGAGCGGTGGGAGCCTTCCTGCTGGCCGCCCTGGCCTTCGTCATCCTCCGCGAGGCTCTGGCATGGGCTCCCGGCCGTCCGGCCGCCGCCGCCATCGTCGGCCAATACGCCACGGCGCTGATCTTCGTCGCGGCCAGTTTCGGCGCTTGGCAGAACTGGTGGCACGGCGCCCTGTGGATTGCCGTGACCCTGATGGCCGTGGCGGCGCATCTTGCGGTTCCCGAACGAACCTGATACCTGGATTTGTGTCGACATCCTTATTGGCGGGAGGACCGGCCATGCGCCGCCGGCTGTTCGATCCGCTCCTTCGCCTCGTTTACGGCACGCCCCTTTATGGCCTGACTCTCCGAGGGCCGGTATCGGATCGTCTGCGCCTGATTCCCCCCGATCCCTGGTCGGGCGATCCAGCCTTGGGCAAGTCGATTTTGGACGGCGAATTCCAACTGGGCGAAAGCTGGCTCGCCGCCGGGCCGGATCCCTGGGCGATTCGGATCAAGGCCGTTCGTACCCAAGCCCTGCTGCATGGCTTTTCCTGGCTGGCCGATCTTCGCGCCCTGGCGTCCAGCGCGGCCCGTGATCGGGCACGATCCCTGGTTTCCGGCTGGATCGTCCGCCATGGACGCTGGCAGCCGGTGGCTTGGCGGTCGGATGTCATGGGGCTGCGTCTCGCCGCCTGGGTGGCTAGCGGCGACTTCCTGCTGGGCGGTGCCGACGAGGCTTTCCGCCAGCGCTTCCTGGCATCTCTGGCCGAGCAGCTCCGGCACTTGGTGCGGTCGGGCGGCGGGGCGGAACCGACCGCCGCCGCCTTTTCCGCCCTCAAGGGGACCATTCTTGCCGGTTTGGCCTTGCCGGCCCAGGACAAGGCGGTCACCCTGGGAATGCGACTCCTGGAAGACGCCATCCGGCTCCAAATCCTGCCCGACGGCGGCCATTGGCAACGCAATCCTTCGCTGCACCTGGAGGTCTTGCACCATCTGGCCGACATCCGCACGGCGCTGGTGGCGGCGCGGGCGGAGATTCCCGTATCCCTGCTGGGTGCCATCGACCGCATGGCGCCGCTGCTCCGGGCCCTGCGGCACGGGGACGGCGGCCTGGCGGTTTTCAACGGAGGCTGGGAGGATGACCGCCGCCAGATCGATTCGGTCCTGTCCCAGGCCGGCGCGCGCGGCCAGGCCCTGTCCAGCGCTCCGCACAGCGGGTACCAGCGGCTGGCCGCAGGGCGGGCCCTGGTGCTGGTGGATACCGGTAGTCCTCCTCCTCCGACCGCCGACCGCGAGGCCCACGCGGGCGCGCTTGCCTTCGAGATGAGCGCCGGGAAGCATCGGCTGATCGTCAACTGCGGCTCTTTCGGTGGCGACGAACTCCTGTGGCGCCAGGCCCTGCGCGCCACGGCGGCCCATTCCACGGCGACGGTGGGCGAGACGAATTCCAGCGAAATCCACAAGGACGGAACCATGGGCGAGCGCCGCGCCCAGGTAAGCGCGGCGCGCGGCGAGATGGACGGGATGGTTTGGCTGGAAGCCGGGCATGACGGCTACGCCAAGCCCTTCGGCATCGTTCATAATCGTCGGCTGCGCCTTGATTCTTCCGGCGACCTGCTGGAGGGCGAGGATGAATTCGCCCGCCAGTCCGGCCGGCCGGCCGAGGGCGGAGAATTCTACTGTCTGCGCTTCCACCTGCATCCCGACGTGCGGGCCTCGCTGGTAGGGGACGAGACGTCGGTTCTGCTGCGCCTGGCAAGCGGCGGCGGTTGGCGATTCCAGGGGTGGGGCGGCAAGGTGAAGCTGGAGGAAAGCCTCTACTGGGGCCGTCCCGACGCAGCCCGGCGCAGCGAGCAGATCACCATCAACGGCCAGCTTGGCGCCCGCGGCGCCCGCATGAAATGGCGGCTGATACGCATTGACGAATAACCGCTGGACTCCGGCGCGGCTTCAGCCGAAAAATCGCTCTTCCCCTTCGCGGGGTCCCGAAAAACACGAGCGATGCTGGCCATGATGTTCCTGCGGTCCCTACTGGGATGGCTGTTCAAGCCCCCGTCCGCATCCGCCGACGAGACGGCGGCGGCCGGGGTGCCCGGGCGTCCGGGAAGCGAATCCGAGCCGCCGGCCGCGATCGTCGCCGTCGGTCGCCTGGACGGCACCGGGGGCGAGGCGGCGACGGCCCGGCTTCTGGCCTTGCTGGAGCGGGTGAAGGCGGTGGAGGTGCGTCGTTGGGACCGGGTCTTGAAACCGACCGGGCCCGGCAATCTCGCGCAGAAGCTCCTGGCCGCCGCCGACCTGGGGCGCGACTGGCTGACCGCCGAAGCGGTCGACCTGCTGATCTGGGGCGAATCCGATGGCCAGGCGACGACCCTGCGCTTTCTGTCCGCCAAGGCGGACGCGGAAGGGCGGCCAGGCACGTTCGGCCTGGGCGACACCCTGGAACTGCCGGCCGCCCTGGCCGACGAGATCGAGCCGGTCCTGGCGGCCGTGACGCTCGCGGCGGCGGCGGCGGCGCGGGAGGGTCAGCGCTACCGGCTTTCATTGGTTCTTTCCGAAGCGGCGGATCGGGCCAACGGCTTCATCGAGATTCCGCCTCAGGGCTTGGCCCCGGCTCAGATCGCCACCCTGCTGAACGCCTTGGGCAACGCACTGGGGATGGTCTACCGGCTGACCAAGGACATGAACCGACTGCGCCGGTCGACCGAGGCCTTTTCGGCAGCGCTTGCCCGCTGCCCGCGCGAGGAAGCGCCGCTTACCTGGGCGCTCTGCCAGAGTCATCTGGCCGCCAACTTGGAGGCCCTGTCGGAAGCCAACGGCTCGCCCGAACCTCTGGATGCGGCGGCCAAGGCCTACCAGGCGGTGATCGACACCCTGGGCCGCAGCAGCTTTCCCCACGACTGGGCCCTGGCCCAGCTGCGCCTGGGGCGGGTGCTGCACAAGAAGGCGGCCAAGCTGGCCGGGCGGGCCCAGGAATTGAAGGAGGCGGTGACCGCCTTCGAGGCGGCGGCCCAGGTCATCACCCGCGAAGCCATGCCGGGGCGCTGGGGGGAATTGCAGAACGAGATGGGCGTCGCCCTGTTGGCCCTGGGCGAGCAGGTGCAGGGCAACGCGGGCTTGGAGCTGGCAGCCGCCGCCTTCCGCAAGTCGCTGGAAGTGCGTCGCCGCGACCTGGCGCCCCTGCTTTGGGCGCAGACGGCCAACAATCTGGGCGCGGCGACCTTCGCCCTGGCGAAGCGGACGTCCGATCCGGTCCTGCTCGACGAGGCCCACGCCTGTTTCCTGGGTGCCATCGAGGTCTTCGCCAAGGAAGGCCGCACCAAGACCGTCTACGTCATCGAAAAGAACCTGCTGCGGGTGGAACGGCTATTGCAGGCGCGGGCGGGGTAGGGTGCTCCCGACGTTGCCATCCTCGTCCCCCCTGGCATCCCCCCGTCCTTCTCTGGCATAACAGGGACATGGATATCCAACGGATCGGCATCGTCGGGGCGGGGGCTTGGGGGACGGCGTTGGCCGTGGCGGCCCGGCGCGCCGGGCGCGACGTGGTGCTGCAGGCTCACGAGCCCGAGGTCGCCGCGGCCGTCAACGACCGGCACGAGAACCCCTTCCTGCCCGGCATCGCCCTTGATCCCGCCATCCGCGCCATTACCGGTCCGGCCCAAGCCCTGGAAGCGGATGCCGTGCTGCTGGTGGCGCCGGCCCAGTTCCTGCGCCGCGTTTGCGCTTCCGTCGCCGCGGTTTGGCCGGCGGGGCTGCCCGCCGTCATTTGCGCCAAGGGCATCGAGCAAGGTTCCGGCGCCTTGATGAGCGAGGCGGTGGCCGCCGTCCTGCCCCAGGCGCCGCTGGCCGTCCTGTCCGGGCCCAGCTTCGCCGCCGAGGTGGCGCACGGCCTGCCCACCGCCGTGACTCTCGCTTCGTCCGACTTGGCGCTCGCCCGGACCTTGGCGGCGGCCCTGGGCAGTGCGCCTTTTCGCGTCTATGCCTCCGACGACATGGTGGGGGCGGAACTGGGCGGGGCGGTGAAGAACGTGCTGGCCATCGGCTGCGGCATCGTCGAAGGCCGTGGCCTGGGCGACAACGCCCGTGCGGCGCTGATTACCCGTGGTTTGGCCGAGATCATCCGCCTGGGCGACACCCTGGGCGCCAAGGCATCCACCTTCATGGGACTGTCGGGGCTGGGCGATCTGGTGCTGACCTGCAACGCCATGCAGTCGCGCAATTTCTCGCTGGGCGTCGCCCTGGGCGAGGGGCGTTCCTTGGGCGAGGTGCTGGGCGAACGCAAGTCGGTGGCCGAAGGGGTCTACACGGCGGCTTCGGTGATGGCCCTGGCCGGTCGCCATGGCGTGGACATGCCCATCTGCCGCGCCGTGGACGCGGTGCTGAACGGCGGCGCGGGGGTGGAGGAAACCATAGCCGGCCTGCTGGCCCGCCCCGTGGGCGCGGAATTCAAGGGAAAGGGGTGATCCCATGCTGTTCGTCGTCTTCGCCTTGGACCGGCCCGATGCGCAGGCGCTCCGGCTCGCCAACCGCCAGGCCCATCTGGACTACCTGAAGAGCTTCGAAAAGCAGCTCGTCTTCGCCGGCCCCCTGCAGACCGACGACGGCGAGGGCATGGTGGGCAGCCTGCTCGTCATGGACTTCCCCGATCATGCGGCCGCCCGGGCCTTTTCCGAAGGCGATCCCTACCGCAAGGCCGGTCTGTTCCGGTCGGTGGAAATCCGCCGCTGGAAGAAAGTGTTGCCTAATTCTTAGGCGCTCACGATACCATGCCTAAGTATTAGGCATATCCCGCAAATCATAAAATACTAATGTATTGGAAAGCCATGCTTTTCCAATTGGCATGACCGTTGCGTTGGTCCTGGTCCCAAGACCCGCCGTCAGGCAGTCGCCACCAAGGGACGAGGACCAAAGGAATGAACAAGACCAACCGCACCACCGACCGCCGTACCGTTCTCAAAGGCGCGCTTGGCGCCGCCGCAACCTTGGCCGGGACCCGGCTGCTGCTGCCGGGCGGCGCCTGGGCCGCGCCCGCGGATGCCCCCGAAACCACCAAGGCCGTCTTCGGCTTCATCGCCCTGATGGACGCGGCGCCCCTGATCGTCGCCAAGGACAAAGGGTTCTTCGCCAAGCACGGCATGCCCGACGTCGTGGTGCAAAAGCAGGCCTCCTGGGGCACCACCCGCGACAACCTGGAACTGGGCTCGGCGGGGGGCGGCATCGACGGTGCCCATATCCTCTCGCCCATGCCCTATCTGATGGCGTCGGGCCGGATCACCAAGAACAACGCCAAGCTGCCCATGTATCTGCTCGCGCGGCTGAATACGGACGGCCAGTGCATCTCGGTGGCCAACGCCTACAAGGACCTCAAGGTCACCGTGGAGGCCAAGGCGCTCAAGGACGCCTTCGCCAAGGCCCGCGCCGCCGGCAAGGAATTGAAGTGCGCCAACACCTTCCCCGGCGGCACCCACGACATGTGGATCCGCTATTGGCTGGCCGCGGCGGGCATCGATCCCGACAAGGATGTCTCGACAATCACCGTGCCGCCGCCGCAAATGGTAGCCAACATGAAGGTCAACACCATGGAGGCCTTCTGCGTGGCCGAGCCCTGGAACCTGCAGCTCGTGCACCAGAACATCGGCTACACGGCCTGCATCACCGGCGAATTGTGGAGCGGTCATCCCGAAAAGGCCTTGGCCATGCGTGCCGACTGGGTGGACAAGCACCCCAAGGCCGCCAAGGCCGTGCTGATGGCGGTCCAGGAAGCCGCCCAGTGGTGCGAGAAGAACATCGAGGAAATGGTCAGGATCGTTTCCGGCCGCGAATGGATCAAGGTCCCGGTCGAAGACGTCATGGACCGCGCCAAGGGCCTGTTCGACTACGGCGACGGCCGCGTGGTCAAGGACAGCCCCTTCGTCATGAAGTACTGGAAGAACCACGCTTCCTATCCCTTCCAGAGCCATGACCTGTGGTTCCTGGTGGAAAACCAGCGTTGGGGCTATCAGCCCAAGGACCTGGACCGCCAGGCCCTGGTCAAGCAGGTGAACCGCGAGGATCTGTGGCGCGAGGCCGCCCGGGCCCTGGGCGTCGCCGACGCCGACATCCCCAAGAGTCCGTCGCGTGGCGTCGAGACCTTCTTCGACGGCAAGACCTTCGATCCCGCCAACCCCGAGGCTTACTTGGCGAGCCTCGCCATCAAGCGCATTTGACCCATGGAGCCTGCCGTGAACAGCACCACATCGGCCGCCTTGGCCGCTCCCTGCCCGCCCGCCCCCGGACGGGTGCGGGCCCGGCTGGCCTCGCTGGGCCTCCGCCTCAAGGAATTGGGGACGGCGACCCTGCCGCCCCTGATCGGCCTGGCCCTCATCCTCGGCGCCTGGCAGTTCCTGTGCAGCCAGCCCGGCGCCTCCCTGCCGCCTCCTACCAAGGTGCTGACCGATACCTGGGCCTTGATCGCCGATCCCTTCTTCGATCGGGGCGGGGTGGACAAGGGCCTGTTCTGGCACCTGTCCGCCAGCCTGAAGCGGGTCGCCCTCGGCTTCACCTTGTCGGCCATCGCCGGTGTCGCCCTCGGCGTGCTGATCGGCCAAAGCGCGGTCGCCTATCGCGCCCTGGACCCCATCTTCCAGGTGCTGCGCACCGTGCCGCCGTTGGCCTGGCTGCCCATCTCGCTGGCCGCCTTCCGCAACGCCGATCCTTCCGCGATCTTCGTCATCTTCATCACCTCCATCTGGCCGATCATCCTGAACACGGCGGTGGGCATCCGCAACATCCCCGAGGACTACCGCAACGTGGCCCGGGTGCTGCGGCTGTCGCCGGCCGAATACTTCCTGCGCATCATGATGCCGGCCACGGTGCCCTACATCTTCACCGGCCTCAAGATCGGCATCGGCCTGTCCTGGCTGGCCATCGTGGCGGCCGAGATGCTGATCGGCGGCGTGGGTATCGGCTTCTTCATCTGGGACGCCTGGAACAGTTCCCTGATGAGCGAAATCATCCTTGCCCTCGTCTATGTGGGCCTGGTGGGCTTCATGCTGGACCGCCTGATCTCATGGATCGGCCAGCGCGTCGCCCGCGCCTGAGGAGAAAACCATGAACGCCTATCTCAGCATCGAAAACGTCGGCATCACCTTCGCTTCCGACAAGGGAACCTTCGAGGCCCTGCGCGACGTCTCCCTGCCCATCGACCAGGGCCAGTTCATCTCGGTCATCGGCCATTCCGGTTGCGGCAAGTCCACCTTGCTCAACATCGTGGCCGGCCTGCTCAAGGCCACCACGGGCGGGGTGCTGCTGGACGGCACCGAGGTGGATGAGCCCGGCCCCGACCGGGCGGTGGTCTTCCAGAACCATTCCCTGCTGCCTTGGCTGACGGTCTACGAGAACGTCCGCCTGGGCGTGGACAAGGGCCAGGCCAGGCAAAAAAGCAAGGCCTGGCGCCACGACTGGACCCTCCACAACCTGCGCCTGGTGCGCATGGACCACGCGCTCGACAAGCGGCCCGCCGAAATCTCGGGCGGCATGAAGCAGCGCGTCGGCATCGCCCGGGCGCTGGCCATGGAACCCAAGGTGCTGCTGCTGGACGAGCCCTTCGGCGCCCTGGACGCGCTGACCCGGGCGCACCTCCAGGACTCGCTGGTGGAGATCCACGGCCGGCTGCAAAACACGGTGATGATGATTACCCACGACGTGGACGAGGCCGTGCTGCTGTCGGACCGCATCGTCATGATGACCAACGGCCCGTCGGCCGGCATCGGCCAGATCCTGGACGTGGACCTGCCCCGGCCCCGCCGGCGCATCGAACTGGCCGACGATCCGACCTACAACCACTACCGGGCCGAAGTGCTGCGCTTCCTGCACGAGCGCCACGCCGCCCCGTCAATTCTCGCCGCCTGAAGGAGAATTTCCATGAAGGAAAGGCTGGTCGTCGTCGGCAACGGCATGGCGGGCATTCGCACGGTGGAGGAACTGCTGAAGCGGGACCCCGGCCGCTACCACATCACGGTGTTCGGTGCCGAACCCCATGGCAATTACGACCGCATCCAGCTTTCCCACGTGCTGTCGGGAGAAAAGGAACTGGCCGGCATCGTCACTCACCCCCAGTCCTGGTACGATGATCGGGGCATCCATCTGATCGCCGGCGACCCGGTGGAATCCATCGACCGCGAGTTGAAGCTGGTGGCAAGCCGGAGCGGCGTCCTGGTGCCCTACGACAAGCTGCTGCTGGCCACCGGTTCCCTGCCCGTGGCGCCGCCCATTCCCGGCATCCAGCTTCCCGGCGTGGTGGCGTTTCGCGATATCGGCGATGTCGAGAAGATGGTCGAGGCCTCGCGCCGGCATCGCCGCGCCGTGGTGATCGGCGGTGGCCTGCTGGGGCTGGAAGCGGCCAACGGCCTGGCGAGGCGCGGCATGTCGGTGGCGGTGGTCCATCTGATGCCCACCCTGATGGAACGCCAGTTGGACGCAACGGCCGGCGAACTGCTGAAGCGGGACCTGGACGGGCGCGGCCTGTCCTTCTTCACCAACGCCCAGACGGAAGAAATCTATGGCGACGGCCGCGTGCAGGGCCTGCGCCTGGCCGACGGCCGCGATATCCCGGCCGACCTGGCGGTGTTGGCCATCGGCATCCGTCCCAACGTGGCCTTGGCCCAGGCCGCGGGGCTGGCGGTCAACCGGGGCGTGGTGGTCGGCGACGACCTGAGGACCAGCGACCCGGCCGTTTTCGCGGTCGGCGAATGCGCGGAACATCGCGGCCAATGCTACGGCCTGGTGGCGCCCTTGTGGGAGATGGCCAAGGTCTGCGCCGACCATCTGGCCGGCCAGGCGGATTCGGCCTACGCCGGCACCGCGACCGCCACCCGTCTCAAGGTGACCGGCATCGAGGTCTTCTCGGCGGGCGATTTCCAAGGGGGCGAGGACTGCGAGGAAATCGTGCTGCACGACCGGGCGCGCGGGGTCTACCGCAAGCTGGTGGTCCGCGGCGGCAGGCTGGACGGGGCCGTGCTCTACGGCGATGCCGCCGACGGCGGCTGGTATTTCGACCTGCTGAAGGCCGGTACCGACATAACGCCCTTCAGGAACGCGCTGGCGTTCGGCGAAGCGGCGGCGGCCGTCCTGGCCGGGGCGCCCGTGGGCGGCGGCCTGGCGGAGATGCCCTTGGACGCCGAAATTTGCGGCTGCAACGGCGTGTCCAAGGGCACCATCCTTGACGCCATCGCCGGCAAGGGGCTTGCCAGCCTGGAGGAGGTCAAGGCCCATACCAAGGCCTCGGCCTCCTGCGGCAATTGCGCCCGCAAGGTGGAAGGACTGCTCAAGCTGGCATTGGGGGAAGGGTTCAAGGCGGGGCCGGCGGTCAAGCCGCTTTGCGGCTGTACCGATCTGGACCACGACGAGGTCCGCCGCCGCATCGCCGCCCAAGGCCTGAAGACCATTCCGGCCGTCATGAAGGCCCTGGACTGGAAGAACGAAACCGGCTGCCCTTCCTGCCGGCCGGCCCTGAACTACTACCTCCTGGCCGCTTGGCCCGGCGAGTACCGCAACGACCCCCAGTCGCGCTTCGTCAACGAACGGGCCCATGCCAACATCCAGAAGGACGGCACCTTTTCGGTCGTGCCCCGCATGTGGGGCGGGCTGACCACGCCCGCGGAACTCAAGGCCATCGCCGAGGTCGCGGAGAGACATCGCATCCCCACGGTCAAGATGACCGGCGGCCAGCGCATCGACCTGCTGGGCGTGCCCAAGGAAAAGCTGCCCGCCATCTGGAAGGACCTGTCCGAAGCGGGCATGGTTTCCGGCCACGCCTACGGCAAGGCCATCCGCACGGTGAAGACCTGCGTGGGTTCCGAATGGTGCCGCTTCGGCACCCAGCCGTCCATGGACATGGGCGTGCGCCTGGAGAAGCTCACCTGGGGTTCCTGGACGCCGCACAAGTTCAAGCTGGCGGTGTCGGGCTGTCCGCGCAACTGCGCCGAGGCGACCATCAAGGACTTCGGTGTGATCGCCGTGGACTCCGGATGGGAACTGCATGTGGGCGGCAACGGCGGCATCGCGGTGCGCGTCACCGACCTTCTATGCAAGGTGGAAACCCAGGAAGAGGTTCTGGAATACGCCGGCGCCTTCCTGCAGCTCTATCGCGAGGAGGCCCGCTACCTGGAACGCACCGCCCCCTGGGTGGAGCGGATCGGGATCGATCGGGTGAAAGACCGGATCGTCGGGGACGCGGCGGGCCGCCAGGCCCTCTTCGCCCGCTTCCTGGCTTCCCAGAAGCATGCCCAGGACGATCCCTGGGCGGAACGGGCCCTAGCGGGGGCGGAGGCCCATGAATTCGTACCTCTGGCCGACCTGGCCGGCCCTGTTCTCAAGAAAGCGGGATAGCCCATGACATCTTGGATCGACATCGGCGGCGTCGACGACATTCCGGCCCTGGGGGCGCGGGTGGTCCATACGGCGGCCGGGGACATCGCGGTCTTTCGCGACGGACAGGACCGCGTCCGCGCCCTCAAGGATCGCTGCCCCCACAAGGGCGGCCCCTTGTCGCAGGGCATCGTCCACGGGGAGCACGTCACCTGCCCGATGCATTCCTGGTGCATCCACCTGGAAAGCGGGGAAGCGGCCGCGCCCGACCGGGGCTGCGCCCGTCCCTGCCCGGTCAAGGTGGAAGGCCGGCGGGTGTGGCTGAAGGTTCCGGAAGAAAACTCCCCGTAAGGCCACTCACGTTTTGCCATCGGCGGGGAATCTCCTTACACTGCAATACCGGAGCCACCCGGAAACAGGGGGATTGCCCATGCTGTTCCTGATTCATGGAATCGACAAGCCGAACGCCGACGACCTGCGCGAGGCCAACCGCAAGAAGCACGCCCAGTACCTGGCCCTGTTCAAGAAGAACGTCATCTGCGCCGGCCCGACGCTGGCCGACGACGGGGTGGGCAAGACCGGGACGGTGATCGTCGTCGATATGGATAACCGGCCGGCGGTCGAAAGCTTCCTGGAAAACAACCCTTATTACAGGGCGGGCCTGTTCGAGACCGTCACCGTGCAGCCCTGGCGCAAGCTGGAAGGCATCGGGATTCTCTGATCCATGGCCTTCTGGCTGGTGAAGTCGGAACCGGCCGCCTGGTCCTGGGACCGGCATGCCGCCAAAGGCGTCGAGCCCTGGACCGGGGTGCGCAACCACCAGGCGGCCGGCTTCCTGAAGGCCATGCGCCGGGGCGACTTGGCGTTCTTCTACCATTCGGTGGAAGGCAAGGCGGTGGTCGGCATCGTCCGGGTGGTCCGCGAGGCCTATCCCGATCCCACCGACCCCACGGGCCGCTTCGTCTGCGTGGACATGGAAGCCGTCCAGGCCCTGCCGCGCCCGGTGTCCTTGGCTGAAATCAAGGCCGATCCCTTGCTGGCCGATTTGCCTTTGGTCCGCCAGGCCCGCCTGTCGGTGATGCCCATTCCCGACGAAGCCTGGGACCGTATTCGTGCCCTGGGCGGGTTGGGCCGATGACGGGCCAGGTGCTCTGCCGCCTGGACGACATTCCCGATCCCGGCTCGGTCCGGGTCGATCTGACCCTGGGGGGCAAGGCCGTGCAGGCCATGGTGATCCGCCACCGGGGCCGGGTGGCGGCCTATGTCAATTCCTGCCCCCACGTCGGCGCTCCGCTGGACCTGACCAAGGGCCAGTTCCTTGCCCTGGACCGGTCCCACATCCTGTGCGGCAACCACGGCGCCCTGTTCCGTATCGAGGACGGCCACTGCATCGCCGGGCCCTGCAAGGGCAAGGACCTGAAGGCGATCCCCATCTCGCTGCGCGACGGCTACATCGTGGCCGGTGGGGAATAGTTCGCTTCCACACTTGTTTCGCCGCTGGATTCTGAAGATAATCCGGCACGCCATTCGCGTCGCACAGGGGGCCCGGTCTCCGGATGCCCCTTCACCAACAGGGGGAGCAACCCACCATGTCCAACGAGCTGTTTCCGGTTCCCGATGCCCTCGCCAAGTCCGCTTGGATCGACAACGCCAAGTACCAGGAACTCTACAAGAAATCCGTCGAGAACCCGGAAGCCTTCTGGGCCGAGCAGGGCAAGCGCATCGACTGGATCAAGCCCTATACCCAGGTCAAGGACGTCAGCTACACCGCGCCGGTCCACATCAAGTGGTATCATGACGGCACCCTGAACGTTTCGTCCAACTGCCTGGACCGTCATCTGGCGACGCGCGGCGACCAGACGGCCATCGTTTGGGAAGGCGACGATCCGAACGTTTCCAAGCATATCAGCTACCGCGAACTGCACGCGGACGTTTGCCGTCTCGCCAACGCGCTGAAGGCCCAGGGCATCAAGAAGGGCGACCGGGTCACCATCTACCTGCCCATGATTCCCCAGGCGGCGGTGGCCATGCTGGCCTGCGCCCGCATCGGCGCGGTCCATTCCATCGTCTTCGGCGGCTTCTCGCCCGACAGCTTGGCCGGGCGCATCCAGGATTGCGATTCCAATTGCGTCATCACGTCGGACGAGGGCCTGCGCGGCGGCAAGAAGGTGCCCTTGAAGGCCAATGCCGACGCCGCCGTCGCCAAGTGCCCGACCGTGAAGACCGTGGTGGTGGTCAAGCATACGGGCGGCGCCATCAACTGGGTGGAAGGCCGCGACGTCTGGTACGAGGACATCGTCGCCAAGCAACCCGCCGCCTGCGAGCCCGAGGAGATGAACGCCGAGGACCCCCTGTTCATCCTCTACACCTCCGGCTCCACCGGCAAGCCCAAGGGCGTGATGCACACCACCGGCGGGTATCTGGTCTATGCCGCCATGACCCACCAGTACGTCTTCGACTACAAGGACGGCGACATCTACTGGTGCACGGCGGACGTGGGCTGGGTCACCGGGCACAGCTACATCGTCTACGGCCCGCTGGCCAACGGCGCCATCACCCTGATGTTCGAGGGCATCCCCAACTACCCCGACGCCTCACGCTTCTGGCAGGTGATCGACAAGCACAAGGTCAACATCTTCTACACCGCCCCCACCGCCATCCGTGCCCTGATGCGCGAAGGCGAGGCGCCGGTCAAGAAGACCAGCCGCGCTTCCCTGCGCCTGCTGGGGTCGGTGGGCGAGCCCATCAATCCGGAAGCCTGGATGTGGTACTTCAAGAACGTCGGCGACAGCCGCTGCCCCATCGTGGATACCTGGTGGCAGACGGAAACCGGCGGCATCCTCATCACCCCGCTGCCCGGCGCCACGGCGTTGAAGCCCGGTTCGGCCACCCGGCCCTTCTTCGGGGTCAGGCCGGAAATCGTCGACGCCGACGGCAAGGTCCTGGACGGGGCCTGCGAGGGCAACCTCTGCATCGCCGATTCCTGGCCCGGCCAGATGCGCACCGTGTTCCGCGACCATGACCGCTTCGTGCAGACCTATTTCTCCACCTATGCCGGCAAGTACTTCACCGGCGACGGCTGCCGGCGCGACGCGGATGGCTACTACTGGATCACCGGCCGTGTCGACGACGTCATCAACGTGTCGGGCCACCGCATGGGCACGGCGGAAGTGGAAAGCGCCCTGGTCGCCCATCCCAAGGTGGCGGAAGCCGCCGTGGTGGGCGCGCCGCACGACATCAAGGGCCAGGGCATCTATGCCTACGTCACCTTGAAGGTGGGCGAACAGCCGACCGACGAATTGAAGAAGGAACTGGTGGGCTGGGTACGCAAGGAAATCGGCCCCATCGCCAGTCCCGACTGGCTGCAGTGGGCGCCCGGCCTGCCGAAGACCCGTTCGGGCAAGATCATGCGTCGGATTTTGCGCAAGATCGCCGAGAACGACTTTTCCAACCTGGGCGACACCTCGACCCTGGCCGATCCCACCGTGGTCGACAGCTTGGTCGAGAACCGGCAAAACCGATAGGATTCGGCGAAGCGAAGACGAAACGACGGCGGGGCCTCGCGGCCCCGCCGTTTCCGTTGGCGCGGTCCCCGCTACTCGGCGGCGCTTCGCCGCCGGACCTTCTGGCCGGCGATGCGGATCAGGAAGGGCATGATCGGATCTCCGGCCTGCTTGGCCTCGGTCTCCAGTTGGGACAGACAGTCGGCCAAGCCGTCCAAGGTCTGGATCTCGTCGATCCCGTCCTCGGCGGGTGGCAAATAGCCCTCGCCGAAGAAGGGCTCGGGGGCCTCGACGGCGGCCAGGTCGAGCATGCGGACCAAGCCGTCCTCGCCCACCGCCATGGCATCCTCCATCAGGTAGCGCAATGCCAGGGACACGGCCTCCCGGCTCGGCTCCTTGGTTGCGATGGCGGCCTTGCGGGCCAGACGACGTTCAAGAAGCGAGATTATGTTGCCGGCCATTGTCTTCTCCCACGGTGGTGTTGGTAAGGTCTTGATCGAGAGGGTCGGATTCGTTGGCGTGCATCCAGAAGATCACGTCGTTGGCGGCCTTGCCGATGATCCCGGCGATGTCCATCAGGCCGGCGTCGAGGGCCTCCCGGGCCAGATACTGGAGCCCGGGAAGCAGAGCCTCGGCGGTTTGCAGGGGCGATTCGCGGCTCATCACGCCACCAGGGCCCGCTGCTGCATCAGCAGGTCGTCGGCGGTGCGCAGGACCGGTTCGTGGACTCCGGTCTTGGCGCGGACACGGGCCAAGACCCCGGGCGAGACGTCCATGGCCCCGGCGGCCACCTTGTCGGGGCCCAGGCGCCGGACATCGCCCATGAATTCGACGGGCCAGCCCGAATTGACGAAGACGGCGCGCCAGATCAGGGTCGGCATGACCCCGACGATCTGCCGCACGCCATGGCGCAGGCAGAATTCCAGGTAGGCGGTCACCAATTCGCCCAGAATACGCTTGCGGAGCGCCGGATCGAGGTCGCGGTCGATGCCGAAGCGGGTGCCTTCCCAGACATCGGGCGACGCCGGCAGATCCGCCTTGGACACCATGTCGGGCCACTGGTCGGCCAGCATGTAGGGGCGGTCGGTCGGGCTCAGGCGGGATACCCCGCGCGCTTCGCCGGTCTCGTCGCGCCAGACCAGATAATGGGCGGCCGGGGTGTCGTACTGGTCGTACTCCATGCCCCGGTAGGAGGGGATGTTCCACTGCTGGCGCTCGACGAAGACCCGGTGCCGCAGCCGGTGCTGGGACGCCAGCGCGCTGCCGAACAGGTGGGAAGTTTCGAGGGTGACGCAATCGATCATTGGGGCTGCTCCTCTGCCGGGTGGTTCGTTGGAAACAACAAACCACCGATCCGGCTCGGAAACAGCCTACGAACCCTCGTAGGGTCCGCTTAAGTTATTGTGATTAAATGGAAATAAGTCTCAGGCGATAGCCCTTGACCACGGCGGTCAGGCGCGAATCCGCCTTCAGCTTGGCGAGGATGTTGCGCATGTGGAAATCGACGCCGTGCTCCGAAATGCCGAGAATGTCGGCGATAACCCCGTTGCTCTTGCCCGCCGCCGCCCATTTGAGAATCTCGATCTCGCGGGCGGTCAGGCGCACTGTCGGCGCGTCGGACAGCATCGGCAACGCGAGCGCCGTATATGCAGAATGGAACTGCACGGTCAGGGCATGGATGAAGCCCAGGCGCCGTTCGGGTTCGGTCCCCCCGAAACTGCTGGCCATCCCGACCCCCATGACCTCGCCGTAGGGGCCGTGCAGCGGCACCGCCAATCCGTCGCGCAGGCCCGCTTCCAGGCCTTCATCCATCACCGCCCGCTGGCCGCGGGACAGCTTGGTCCGCCCCATCATGTCCTGCCAAGTGAAGGGCCGGTTGGTGCCCAGGCAATAGGTCCGCACGGGATCCAGTTCGATGTAGTTCTTGGCGACGTAGTACTTGACCCAGTCGTCGGGATAGTTGCGCATCACCGCGGGCGAGCCGACGCTGTCGTAAGCCGGATGGTCGGCCAGGGCGCTGTACATGACGCGATCGAAGCCCAGGTCGCCCAGGGCCCGCTCGTACAAGGAAAATACCTCTTCGGGTGTCCCCGAGCGATTGGTCTCCTCGATGAAGCTTTCGATCAGCACGGCTCCCTCCCTGCCGGAGCGCCCTATTCCCTTCGCGCGCCTTCGTCCCTACCCGAGTCGCCCGAACTCGTCTGGAGTGTAGCGCAGGACAGCCCCCGATTCCAAAAGGAATCTCGGCTCGCGAAGGTAACGCAGGTGCGGAAAGCATCCATTATAAAGTCAATAAATCCCAATGCCATGTTACCTTTGGAGGCCTGACATCATACGAAAGATACTTATTGCCGACTATTTCGCCTCTTCCGGGTACCGCCTCAGGACGCCGGTGGGGAGCGTCTCGTCTTGGTCAGGATCGCAAGACCGGGGGACATGCCGCTCTGGGTCTGCCACTGGCCGAACAGACCCCCGCGCGAGGCCAGGCGGTGCAATCCCAGCCGGATCTCGTCGTTCATCGTGCCGGCGGGAGTCCCGGCGAAGGGGGTGCCTGGCAGGGGCAGGAAGGTATGGGCATGGACCCGGGCGCCCATCGCCGCCAGTTCCTCGGCGACCCGGAGCGATTCGCGGGCGTCCTCCGCGGTCTCGCCGGGCAGGCCGAAGATGAAGTCCACGTAGGTCTTGAAACCGGCGGCCAGGGCGGCACGGGTGCCGCGAAAGACATCATCCACGCTATGTCCCCGATGGCAGGCCTCCAGCATCCGGGGCGAGCCCGACTGGGCGCCGATGACGATGTTGTCGTTGTGCACCAGGCGCTTCAGCAGTCCCACCGATTCCGGGGTCAGGTGTTCCGGCCGCGCCTCGGCCGGGAAGCTGCCGAAAAAGATGCGTCCCCGCGGCCCCAGTTCCTCCTGCACCGCGATCAGGAACTCTTCCACCAGGTCCAACCGGGGTTCCTCGCCGTCGGCGCCGTAGGACAGGGCCGAGGGGGTGATGAAGCGCACGTCGCGCATGTTGCGCTTGCGCATGACCTTGAGCGCGTCGCGCACCGCCGCCACCGACCGGTGCCGGAAGCGGGCCTTGGAATGGAAGGCGGCCCGGCAGAACCGGCAGGCGTAGATGCAGCCCCGGGTGATCTCTATGGGGTTGAACCAGCCATCGCGGGCGGCGAACGGCGGCCAGTCGTCCAGATCGACCCGCCCGGCCGGACCGGCCGTGACATAGCGATCGCCTTCCAGACGTCCGATGCCCTTGACCGCGCCGGGATCGCCCCCGTCCTTCCAGGTACGCACCAGATCGACGATGGTCGCTTCGCCCTCGCCGGTAGCCACGAGATCGAATCCGGCCCGCAGGGTCTCGGCCGGAAGCGCCGCCGCATGGACTCCCCCCGCCAGGTGCAGGACGCCGGGGCCGTGCCCGGCCTTGGCGACGGCTAGTTCGGCCACCGCCTCGGCGAAGTTCGGCGAAAAGAAGCTCCAGGCCACCAGGACCGGCCGGCCGTCCCGCTCCCCGGCGGCGATGAGTTCCACGAGGGCTTCGGGACCGCGGGCGAAGCGGATATCCACCTCCCGGTCCAGGTCGGCCTTTTCCAGGGCTCCCAGCAGCACGTGGCAGGCGTAGGCGCGGTTGCGCCGGTAGTTGAACAGGAACAGAGGCTTGGCCGTCATGCCTTGACTCCGGCATAGACGGCGGGCGGGGCGTCCGGGTCCAGGGGCCAGCGGGGGCGGGGGCGGAAGTCCAGGCCATCGCGCCGTCCCAGGCGCAGCCGTTCCAGTCCCGCCCAGGCGATCATCGCTCCGTTGTCGGTGCAGAGACCGAGCGGCGGGGCGACGATCTCCACCCCCAGTTCCTCCAGCCGGCCGCGCAGGTAGCGGTTGGCGGCCACGCCGCCGGCCACCGCCAGCGGCCCCCGGCGGCCGTGGCGGTCGCCGAACGCATCCAGGGCGTTGCGGCAGCGATCCACCAGGACGTCGCCGGCCGCCGCCTGGAAAGCTGCCGATAGATCGGCGGCATCCTGGGGGGTGGGGGCGGCGGGAATGGCGTGGCGCACGGCCGTCTTGAGCCCGGAAAAGGAAAAATGGCAGCCGGGCTTGCGCCACAAGGGCCGCGGCAACGGGAAACGGGCCGGATCGCCCCCGGCTGCCGCCCTTTCCACCGCCGGGCCCCCCGGATAGCCGAGCCCCAGCATCTTGGCGACCTTGTCGAAGGCTTCGCCCAAGGCGTCGTCGATGGTGGTGCCCAGGCGCCGGTAGATCCCCACGCCCTCCACCGACAGCAGCTGGCAATGCCCACCCGAAACCAGCAGCAGCAGATAGGGAAAGTCGATGCCGTGGGTCAGGCGCAGGGTCAGGGCATGGCCTTCCAGGTGGTTGACCGCCAGGAAAGGCAGCCCCCGTACGGCGGCGATGGCCTTGGCGGTCATCACGCCCACCAGGACCCCGCCGATCAGGCCCGGCCCCGCCGTGGCGGCGATCCCCGCCAGATCGCCGAAATCCAGCCCGGCGTCGGCCATGGCGCGGGCGACGATGCGGTCGACCTGTTCCAGGTGGGCGCGGGCGGCGATTTCGGGCACGATGCCGCCATAGGGCCGGTGCTCCTCGATCTGGGACAGGACCACGTTGGCCAGGACGGCGCGGTCCGCGTCCACCAGGGCGGCGGCGGTTTCGTCGCAGCTCGTTTCGATACCCAGCACGATCATCGGAAAAAAGCCTTGCTCCGGCGCGGTTCCGGCCTATACCAGGGGGCGGCCCGGCAGGAAAGGCTTTTGCATGACCCCCTTGCGCATCGGAACGCGCGGCAGCCCTCTCGCGCTTGCCCAGACCCACGAAACCCGAGATCGCCTGATGGCGGCCCACCCCGAGCTGACGGCGCCCGGCGCCATCGAGATCGAGATCATCAAGACCACGGGCGACAAGGTGCTGGACCGGGCCTTGGCCGAAGTAGGCGGCAAGGGCCTGTTCACCAAGGAAATCGACGAAGCCATGCTGGAAGGCCGCATCGACATCGCGGTCCATTCCATGAAGGACGTTCCCACCTGGCTGCCCGACGGCATCGTCCTGCCCTGCATGCTGGAACGGGAGGACGTGCGCGACGTCTTCGTGTCGCGCAAGGCGACGACCCTGGCCGATCTGCCGGCCGGCTCGGCGGTCGGCACCGCCTCGCTCCGCCGCCAGGCCCAGATCCTCCACCGCCGGCCGGACCTGAAGGTCGTCACCTTCCGCGGCAACGTGCAGACCCGGCTGCGCAAGCTGGACGAGGGCGAGGTGGACGCCACCCTGCTGGCCAAGGCGGGGCTGAACCGGCTGGGCTTGGCTTCCGTCGCCACTTCGGTCATCGAAACCGCCGACATGCTGCCGGCCGTCGCCCAGGGGGCCATCGGCATCACCTGCCGGGCCGGGGACGAACGCGCCCACCGGCTGCTGGCCGCCCTCGACCACCCCCCCACGGCGATCCGGGTGACCGCGGAACGGGCCCTGCTGGAAGTCCTGGACGGGTCCTGCCGCACCCCGATCGCCGCCCTGGCCGACTTCCAGGCCGACGGCTCCCTGTCGCTCAAGGGGCTGATCGCCCGGCCCGACGGTTCCCAGGTTCTGGAAACAAGCCGTTGCGGAGCCGAATCGGATGCCGGGGCCCTGGGCCGCGATGCCGGCCGGGAACTGAAGGACCGGGCAGGCCCCGGCTTCTTCCAGAGCTGTTGAGCCATGCGGCTCCTGGTCACCCGCCCCGAGGAAGACGCCCAGGCCACGGCCGCGCTGCTGGCCTCGCGGGGCCACCAGCCCTACGTGGAGCCTCTGGTCGCCATCCATATCGTTTCTGGTCCGAAACTTGTTCTCGAGGGCGTTCAGGCGCTTCTCGTGACCAGTGCGAACGGAGTCCGGGCCTTCGTCGCCCACGAGGACCGGCGCGATCTGCCGGTGTTCGCGGTGGGCGATGCCTCGGCCCGCGCCGCCCGCGCCGCCGGCTTCGTCCGGGTGGAAAGCGCGGCGGGCGATGTCCAGACGCTGGCCCGGCTCGTCGAACGCCGTCTCGACCCGCGGGCGGGCGACCTGCTTCATGGGGCGGGAAGCAAGGTGGCGGGTGACCTGGGAGGCATGCTCGGCGCTTCCGGGTTCCGGTATCGCCGCGAAGTCCTCTATGAGCAGACCAAAGCGGATTCCCTGAGTGCCGACACCGAGCGGCTGTTGCGCGAGGATGGCCTGGACGGCGTGTTGCTCTATTCGCCCCGCACGGGCGCCACCTTCGCCCACCTGCTGCGCGACCTGGATCTGGAAGCGGCGGCCGACCGGTTGACCGCTTTCTGCCTAAGTCCTGCCGTGGCGGAAAAAGTTTCGCATCTGCAATGGAAGGCGGTTCGCGTGGCCCCGGAACCGACCCAGGACTCCCTGCTGGATCTTCTGGAGCCGTGACGGATTTTTCTCTCCCGCCGCCGGGGGCACTTTGATACTGTGACCGCGCTCCGGGAAAGGAAGAGGCAGGGGACATGACCGAGGCTTCGAACAGCGTGCCGACCGGCCCCACCCAACGGCCGGCGCCACCGCGTGGCCGCCGCCGCAGCGGTCTGGGCCGTCTCGTGGCCGCCATCGCCGTGATTGCCACCCTGGGGGCGGTCGCCCACGCCACGTTTCCCGTCTGGTGGCCGAAGCTGGAATCGCGCCTGGAGAAGATGGGCATCGAACTGGATGGCGTCCGCGATCCGCGGGTGGCCGGGCTGGCGGATCGAGTGACGGTTCTGGAGGAGATGACCCGCAGCCGTCTCAAAACCGATGCGGTTCAGGATCTGGAAGCCGAACGGGCGCGCTTCAGCAAGGACATCGGTACCGTGGTGGCGCGCATGGAGGCTCTGGAGGCCGCCGTCTCCGCGGTGCGGCGGATGGCCGACGCCCAGGCGCTTCAGCCCGGTTCTCCTGCCGAACCCGCCGTCCTCGGCGGCGAGGATCTTCCGGCCATCAAGGACCGCCTGGCGCGGCTCGAAGAAAGCGCGGCGGGCGTTCATGCCGAAGGCACGGGCGTCCAGGCGGAACAGGCCCGGGCCGAACTGGTCCAGGCGGTGGCACAGCTTTCCCAGCGCCTGGCTTCCCTCGAACAGGCCAAGGCGCCTCTCCCGCCTCCGCCTCCCGGCAGCGCGCGGGCCCTCGTCCTGGCGGTCGGCCAATTGCGCGAGGCGTTGCGCGCCGGACATCCCTATCTGGAACACCTGGAAGCCCTGAAGGTGGTGGCGCCGCCGGCCCCGGTGATCGCCGAGGCCGTGGCCGTGCTCGAGCCGCCGGCAGCCACGGGCGTTCCCACCCTGGAAACGTTGCGTCGGCGATTCGAGGATATGGCAGCCGTGATGACGCGCCCCGCCGTTTCCGTCCCCGGCACCGAATCCTGGGTCGACAAGACCATGACCAGCCTGTCGTCCCTGGTGACCGTGCGCCGGACCGGGGACGCCCCCCAGCTCGGAGCCGCCCGCGAGGCCCTGGCCCGCGAGGATCTGGCGGGGGCGATCCGTGCCATCCAGGAACTTGCCGACCGTCCGGCGGAAGCAGCCGCTCCTTGGTTGGCCGAAGCCCGGGCCCGCTTCACGGCCGACGAGGCCCTGGCGGCGCTCCACAACCATGCCATCGCCCTGGCGGGCCAGCAGCGGGAGTAGCGGTTCGTGTGGCGCAATCTATTCCTTCTGGCCTTCCTCTGCCTTCTGGCCTTCGCCGCCGCCTGGATGGCCGACCGTCCCGGGTCGGTGGTCGTCGACTGGCAGGGCCATCACATCGAGACGAGCTTTGCCCTGGTGGCCGGTCTCGCCGCCCTGTTGGCCATCGTCTCCGCCCTGTCGTTCCGCTTGGTTATCTATCTTCTCGAATTGCCGGGACGCTTCCGTCGGCGGCTGGCCGAGGGCAGTTGCCGCAAGGGATACCTTGCCCTTACCCGCGGGTTGGTGGCGGTGGCGGCGGGCGATGCCCAAGGGGTCCGGGACCAGGCTTGGCGGGTGGAAAAGCACCTCCAGGACCCACCGCTTACCCTGCTGCTCTTCGCTCAGGCGGCCCAGCTTTCCGGAGACGACCTGCGGGCGGCCCATTTCTTCCGGCAGATGCTCGATGATGCCGAAACGGAATTCTTCGGCCTGCGCGGGCTCGCCCAGCAGGCGCTCAAACACGGCCAGCCCGAGGAGGCCCGGCGGATGGTCGCGCGGGCTTTCCGGCTCAATCCGCGCAGCGAATGGGCGGCAAGCCACCTGCTGGCACTGGAGGCCCGGAGCGGCCATTGGGACGGGGCGCGGGCCTTGCTGATCGAGGCCTCACGCCATGGGTCTCTTCCCGGCGACAGGGCCAAGCGCGGTCATGCGGTGGTCGAACTGGAATTGGCGACGGCCGCCGAGGGACGCGGCGACCTTTCCCTGGCGCTCCGCCACCTGCGCCAGGCGGTGGACCTGCGCCCCGATTTTGTTCCGGCATCGGTACGCTTGGTGCGGGCGTTGGTGGCCGTCGGCAAGATGCGCAAGGCGGTCGGCGAGGCCGAAGCCGCCTGGGGACGCCAGCCCCATACCGATCTGTTCGAGGCCTATTGCCTGGCCCGCCAGGCGGCGACGCCCCTGGAGCGGGCCCAGGCGGCCGATCGGCTGGCGAAGATCAATCCCGGCTCGCGCGATGGCCGGCTGGTCGCCGCCCGGGCCAATCTGGCCGCCCGCCTGTGGGGGGAGGCCCGCAAGCATCTGGGGGCCGCTCTCGAAATGAAACCCACGGTCCAGGTTTTCCGCCTGCTGGCCGAGGTCGAGGAAACCGAGCCCGAGCAGGGCACGCCGGCCCGGGCGCGGGAATGGCTGGTCCAAGCCTCCCTGGCCGATCCCGATCCGGCCTGGGTTTGCGCCGACTGCGGCGCCACGGTGGCGGAATGGTCGCCCTTCTGCGGCGCCTGCCAGGGGTTCGATACCCTTGCCTGGAAAGTGCCGCCACACGTCCACCATACCCAGCCGCCCCAAGCGGCGGCCGCCGCCCTGCCGTTGGGCCGGGCACGCTAGGGCCGATTCTGGCCGCCCGCCCTCCGGGCGGAGCGACGAACAATTCCGTCAACGCCGGAATTGCTCCAGGATTTCAGAAAACCGGATGGTCGAGGGCGTAACGGCCCTTGGGGTCCTCGATCTCCAACACCCAGAGATCCGGATCGATATCTACCTGGCGGCGGATATAGGCCTCGGCAGCCTGGTCGGGGATCGCCTCCGGTCCGCCCGCCCGCATCCAGCGCCGGGCGCCGTCGTCTCCGGTGACCGGAACGAAAAGATCCGAGGTCCCGTTCAGGCGGTTGAGGCGCAAAAGGACGCTGCCGGCGTCGGGGTCGCCGCGCCGGGCGACCGCGGCCGCCAGGCATGCTCCATCGCAGAGTCTGAGCTGGGCCTGGACCCAGATCGAGGCTTTCAATCTCGCTTCCGTCATGAAGGCGAGTATAAGGGAAGCGGGCGGAAAAGGGAGGCCGTTGCATGTTCGACCTGCATCCGACGCTGGCGGAGGATACCGAGGAAGTAGCCCGGTTGGCGGTTTGTCGCGTCCTGTTGATGAAGGACGCCAATTATCCGTGGCTTATCCTGGTGCCGCAACGGGAAGGCCTTAAGGAGCTTCACGATCTTGGCCCCGACCTGGGTGGGGCGATGGAGGAGGTGGCGTTGGCCTCGCGCCTCCTGGCCGAGCGGTTCCGGCCCGCCAAGATCAACGTGGCTGCCCTGGGAAATATCGTTTCCCAGCTTCATGTCCACGTGGTGGCTCGTTTCGCCGACGACCCCGCCTGGCCCCGGCCGGTTTGGGGGGCGGTGCCGCGCCGGGAATACGCTCCGGCGGAATGGAGGCTGACCCTGGAGGGGATGCGGGCCGCCTTCGGCCGGACGGGATGATCTTGCCAAATCCGGCCCTTCCGCTTATGGTCCGCCCTACCTGCCGCAGTAGCTCAGCTGGTAGAGCAACGCATTCGTAATGCGTGGGTCGGGGGTTCGAGTCCCTCCTGCGGCACCATTCCCCCCGTCCGGCGAATTTACGTAACATTAAGGCCTGTGGCACCGGCTCGGAGCGGGGATTTCGGTGCGTTCGGTCAATAAAGAGCGGCCTTACGGACCCCGATCCGGGCCCAACGCCCCCCTGAAGAGCAGCGGATTTCCCCGTTAACGAAGATTTAACCATGCGGATGTGTAAATTTACTTCGGGAAAACAAGAGGTTAGGCGGGGTGCCGCGCTACCCACGCCGCTTCCGTCCTCGCCGGACACCAGGCGCCTGCAAGTGTAGTTGCGAAAGAACCCGGCGCCTCCCTACGGCGGGGAATCGAGGGCCTACAAGGCTCTCGGCGGTCTCCACGGGGGCATTTCCCGTTGCCCCCCGACGGCCGACCTCCGGTCGCCCTCCCTTGGAAAACAGAGTCATATCAGCCGGTTAGGCGGAAACAGCGGAGGCAATCTTCCTGAAAACAACAGGAGTAGTTGACAGTTCCGTACGCCCGGCTAGTCTCGTTACCGCCTAGATATGGTCGGTTTCCGGGATTTCCGCGCAAGGTGTGGAACTTGTCGGAATTCCATGCCAACCGTTAACAAGAAATTAACGAATCGGGAAGGCGATCATGGACGCCGATGTGAAGAAACATTCTTACACAATTCCCTGCTCCTCGGCCTTTCGCGACGCCGTGGCCAATCTGGCACGGCGCAAAAAGGCCAACGTGGCCGATCTGGCCCGTTCGGTGGTGTTGGTACTCCCTGCGGCGGCCATCGCCGAGTTTCCCGATCCGGGCGAACCGGGCCGCGAGGACCGGGAGACCGTGGTGCTCAAGTCCGGGTCGGCCCAGGGCCGCCCCTGGCGCCGCAAGCCCCGCCTGCAGGTCCGCCTGCCGCCAGGCCACGAGGTCGCCATGATCCGCCGCGCGCTCGGCATCGCGCTGGCCATGGAACGGGGCGAGATGGCGCTGCGCCTGGACGGCAAGGCGATGGCCGCCGCCGCTCATGCCAACCAGGCGCCGCCCGCCCCCTCTCCCGAGGATGGCCGCCTGCTCCGCGAGACCCGAGAGGAATTGGAGCGCCTGCAGGCCATCGTCTCGGTCCTGGCCTTCGAGCCGCTCCGGGACGGCGTGCATACCCGCGACGAGGCCCTGCACGTGCTCGGCTTCCCGCCCGGCCGCATTCCCGATCTGGCGTCGCTCCGGGCCCGCTTTCGCATGCTGGCGACCATCCACCATCCGGACGGCACCTACGGCGACCACCGGCGCATGAGCCAGCTCAACGCAGCCATGGACATCCTGCGCCGAGGCATGGCATAGGCAGCCCATGACGCTCAAGCCCCGCCTCCTGGTCACCCGCCGCCTGCCCGCCGCCGTCGAGGCCCGAGCGTCTCGCGACTACGACGTCCGTCTCAACGCCGACGACCGGCCGATGCCGGCCGACGAGATCGTCGCCGCCAGTATGGGGCGGGACGGCCTGATCCCCACGCTGACCGACCGGCTGGATGCCGCCCTGATCGGTCGCCTGCCGGACAGCGTCCGTATCGTCTCGACCTTTTCGGTCGGCTTCGAGCATATCGACCTGGAAGCGGCCCGTGCGCGCGGCATCGTCGTCACCAATACGCCGGGCGTGCTGACCGAGGCCACGGCCGAAATCGCCTTCCTGCTGCTGCTGGGTGCCGCCCGGCGGGCCTGGGAAGGGGAAAGCCTGCTCCGGGCCGGAGCCTGGACCGGCTGGACGCCCACCCAGTTGCTGGGCACGCAACTGACAGGCAAGCGCCTGGGCATCCTGGGCATGGGCCGTATCGGCCAGGCGGTGGCGGCGCGAGGACGGGCCTTCGCCATGACGATCCATTACCACAACCGCAATCGGTTGCCGCCCGACCGGGAAGCGGGCGCGGTCTTCCACGCCGATCCGGAAGGCCTGCTGAAGGTATCGGACTTCCTTAGCCTGCACTGCCCCTTGACCCCCGAGACCCGGCATTTCCTCGATGCCCGGCGCCTGGCCCTTCTGCCCGAAGGCGCCGTGGTGGTCAACACGGCACGCGGTCCCGTGGTCGACGACGCGGCCCTGGTCGCGGCGCTGCGGACCGGCCGGGTCGCGGCGGCGGGGCTGGACGTCTACGAGGGCGAACCGGCGCTCCACCCCGGATACCGGGACCGGCCCAACGCCTTTCTGCTGCCGCATCTGGGCAGCGCCACGGTCGAAACCCGCAACGCCATGGGCTTCAAGGCGCTCGACAACCTGGACGCCTTCTTCGCCGGACGTCCCTGCCCCGACCGGGTGGCCTGAAAAGCAAAGGGCCCGGAGTTGCCCCCGGGCCCCGATGCCTCTCAGGCCGCCTGGCCTATTCGCGGTTGCCGAACAGGTTGAGCAGCATGGTGAAGAGGTTGACGAAATCCAGGTACAGGCTGGTGGCCCCCATGATCGCCTTCTTCGACGAGGTCTCGGAGTCGTCCGATTCCATGTAGATGGACTTGATCTGCTGGGTATCGTAGGCCGTCAGGCCGACGAAGACCAGCACGCCCACCACCGAGATGACGAAGTGCAGCGCCGAACTGGCCAGGAAGATGTTGACCAGGGAGGCGATGACGATGCCGATCATACCCATCATCAGGAAGGAGCCGAAGCCCGACAGGTCCTTCTTGGTGGTATAGCCGTAAAGGCTCATGCCGGCGAAGGTACCCGCCGTGATGAAGAACACCCGGGCGATGCTGGCTCCGGTGAACTGCACGAAGATGGTCGCCATGGAAATGCCCATGGTGGCCGCGAAGGCCCAGAAGACCATCTGCAGGGTCGAGGCCCGCATCTTGTGGAGCCCGAAGTTGATCGCCAGGATGAAGGCGAAGGGCGAGAACATCGCCGCCCAACCCAGGATCGTGGGGCTGACCGCGCGGCCCTTCACCGAGAAGAACAGGCTCATTACCTCGGGGGTGCTGAAGACGAGCATCGCCACGATGCCGGTGAGAGCCAAGCCGGCCGCCATGTAGTTGTAGACCTGCAGCATGTGCTGGCGCAGGCCGACGTCGATCAGGGCGGCTTCCGCCTGCTCGCGCGTCATGTCCCCCGCGTGGGTGCGCAGCGTGAAGCGGTTGTCGCGACCGAAAGCCATGTGTCCGTCCTTTCAAGACAGTTGACGAAGTCCTGCCGTTAATATGGCACGTTTCCACCCGAACGCAAGAGACGGGACGATTACGGAGACTACTCGTTCCTGAGATGCCTGACCGCCTCTTCTCCCAACGCGTGCAGGGTTCCCAGGGTGCCGGCCGCCATGGTCACGCCCAGGCAGAGCAGGGCGGTCCAGGCCGCGGGGCCGGGCAGGAAGGTCCAGCCCATTCCGAGCAAATGGCGCACCACCGCCCAGCCGGTCGTCACGCCGACCGCCGTTCCGGCTGCCGCCGTGGCGAAGCCCAGCACGGCGTATTCCAGCAGGTAGGCCCCCATCACCTGGCGGCGGGTGGCGCCCAGCACCTTGAAGACCACGGCCTCGTAAGCCCGGCGGCGACGGGTGGCGGCGATGGCTCCCGCCAGTACCAGGGACCCGGCGAGGATGGTCAGTCCGCCGACGCTCCGGATCGCCCCGCCCACCCCTTCCAGGATGCGCTGGGCGGCTTCGAGGGCCTCGCGCACCCGGATGGCCGTGACGTTGGGGAAAGCGTCGGCGAGCGCCTTTTCCACCTCTTCCTCCCGATCCGGCGTTACCCGCAGCGCCGCGATATGACCGTGGGGGGCCGCCTCCAGGACGCCCGGCGAGAAGATGACGGCGAAATCGAAACGAAGGGACCGCCAGTCGATCTCGCGCAGGCTGGCGATGGTGCCCTCGATGTCGCGTCCCATCACGTTGACCGTGAGGCTGTCGCCGATCCCGATGCCGAAGCCCCGCGCCACCCCGGCGTCCAGGGAAATCAAGGGCTGGCCGGAATAATCGGCCGGCCACCACGCGCCGGCCGAAATCTCGGCGCCTTCGGGCGGCAGCTTCGCGTAGGTCACCGAGCGGTCGCCGCGCACCGCCCAGGCCACCGCCGGATCGATGGCCCGCTTTTCCGCCGGCGTGCCCGCGATGGCGACGATCCGCCCGCGCAACGAGGCCACCCGCTTGTAGCCGGAAGTTCCGGGCAAGCCGTCGACGGTCCGGTCGAAGGCCTCCACCTGGGCATCTTGGATGTCGAGAAAGAAATAGGCGGGCGCGCCTTCCGGCAGGCGATGGGCGATCTGGCGCGACAAGTTGCCCTCGATTCCCGCCACCGCCACCAGGACCGCCAGGCCGACACCCAGGGACAGGACCACCGCCGTGGTACCCGATCCCGGCCGGTGCAAGTTGGCCAGTGCCAGCCGCCAAGAGGCGGAACGGGCCGGAATCCGCTTGGCCAACGCCATCAGCCCCTCCGCGCCGCCGCGGAGGGCGGCCAGGGTGCCGAGGGCTCCGCCGACGAAGGCCAGGGCGAAGGGCTTGTGCACGGCGGTGGCCACGGTGAGTGTCGCCAAGGCGCCGATGGCGGCCAGGAACAGCAGCACGAACAGCGGGCGGGGGGGGCTTGCGCCGGGGGGCAGGATGCGCGCCCGGAACAAGGCGGCGGCCGGAATCTCGCGGGCCTGGGCCAGCGGCCAAAGGGCGAAGGTGGCGGCGGTCAAGCGCAGCGGGCGCGGTGGCGGAGCAGGTGGTCCGCCAGGGTGAGGGCCATCATGGCCTCGGCCACGGGCACGGCGCGGATACCCACGCAGGGGTCGTGGCGGCCGAAGGTCTCGACAACCACCGGCTGGCCGGCACGGTCGATGCTGGCCTTGGGGCTGCGGATCGAGCTGGTGGGCTTGATCGCGATCTCGGCCACCAGGTCCTGCCCGGTCGAGATGCCGCCGAGCACGCCGCCGGCGTTGTTGCTCGCAAAGCCCTCGGGCGTCAGCTCATCGCCATGCTCGCTGCCTTTTTGCGCGACCGACGCGAAGCCCGCGCCGATCTCGACGCCCTTGACCGCGTTGATGCCCATCAGCGCATAGGCGATGTCGGCATCGAGCTTGTCGAACAGCGGCGCGCCCAGGCCGACCGGCACGCCGGTGGCCTCCACACGGATGCGCGCACCGACCGAATCGCCGGCCTTGCGCAGCCGGTCCATATAGTCCTCAAGTTCGGCAATCTGGCTGGCGTTGGCGGCGAAGAACGGGTTCTGGCCCACGTGCTGCCAGCCTTCGAAGGCGATGGGGACCTCGCCGAGCTGCGTCATGCAGCCGCGGAACTCGGTGCCATAAGCCTGCTTCAGCCATTTGCGGGCCACGGCCCCGGCGCCCACCATCGGCGCGGTCAGGCGTGCGGACGAACGGCCGCCGCCACGCGGGTCGCGCAGGCCGTATTTGCGCCAGTAGGTGTAGTCGGCATGGCCCGGGCGAAAGGTATCGAGGAGGTTGCCGTAGTCCTTGCTGCGCTGGTCGACGTTCTCGATCATCAGCAGCGAGCGCTCGGGCAGGCTCAGCTGACCGATGGCATGGCCGACCATGTGGGCGTCGAGATGGCAGCCCTTGCCGGTGTTGACCTGCACGGCCGGCGCCCCGGTGGCGCGGATGCGGTCGGCGTCGAAGCTGGTCTGCTGGTCGCCCTCGATCACCGCGACGGGAAAGCGCCCCGCCAGCGCCGCGATGGTCTCGACCAGCAGCGTCGTCTTGCCCGAGCCGGGGCTTGAGACGAGGTTCAGCGCGAACACCCCGGCCTCGGCCAGACGCTCGCGGTTGCGCGCGGCGTGGGCGTCGTTGTGGCCCAGGATGTCCTTCTCGATCTGGACGATGCGGCTCTGGGCGAGGCCCGGGACGTGGACGCCGGCCAGCCCGGCGCCCCAATGCTGGTCGCCTCCGCGCTCGACCGGGTGGTGATGGTCGTGGTGATGGTCGTGGTCGTGGTGATGGTGATCGTGGTCGTGGTCGTGGTCGTGATCGTGATCGTGACCATGGGAATGACCGTGGTCCTGGCAGCCGCAGACGGTGCACATCACTCCACCTCCAATTCCTTCACCCGCATCTCCTCACCGCCGGTGACGCGGAGCTGATGGCCGCCGCAGCGCGGACAGGGATCGTAGAGGGCGTCGATCGCCACCTCGCCGCCGCAGGGCGCGCAGAAGGCGCGGCCGGGCGGGCGCAGAATCTCCAGCGTGGCGCCCTCGGCGATGGTGCCGCGCTGGATCGCCTCGAAGCAGAAGCGCATGGACTCGGGATCGACGCTCGACAGGGCGCCGATCTCGAGGACCACCAGCGTCACTCTCGAAAACCCGCTCGCCGCCGCCTGGTCCTCCAGGATGCGCAATACGCCTTCGGTGAGCGACATCTCGTGCATGGACGGATGGTAGCCAATCGCGGCGCCGAATGGGAAGGATCATCGCTCGACCACCACCGCGCAGGCGACGCAGGGATCGAGCGACAGCACGACGAGCCGGGCGAGGAAATCCGGATCGTCCCCGGCCGGCGCGCCGGCCAGACCGCGCGCCAGCGGCCCGTCGGGATGGA